>PWGE01000079.1 GCA_003554345.1 Candidatus Sumerlaeota bacterium
CTTATAGTGAAATGATGGAATGGGCAATGCCTACGGAAGGATTTCTCAGGTTGGAGTCATTTAAGGAACACCTTAAAAAAAGGGAAATATTTGAACCCTACAGGGATTTTGTTCGGGGTGGTTTTTGGCGCAATTTTCTGGTGAAATATCAGGAAAGTAATAACCTGCAAAAGAAAATGTATTCCCTTTACAATTATTTTGTCAAGGTAGCGGAAAACTTCCCCTTTGAAAAATATGCCCTTCAGGAAGCAAGAGATAATCTTTTAAAAGCCCAGTGTAATTGTGCTTATTGGCATGGTATCTTTGGAGGGTTGTACCTGAACTTTTTGCGGCATGCTCTCTATGAGAATATGCTGTCTTGTGAAAGAATTCTTGATAAAATATTTTATCAGCAACGTCGCTGGTTTACCATTGAAGAAATGGATTTTTTAAAGGAAGGATTTCCTCAGATTATTGTTAAAAACCGGGACTTGAACTGTTATATAGATCCCAATCATGGTGGTAGTGTCTTTGAGCTTGACCATAAACCCATCCAGTTTAATTTTATGAATACAATGACCCGCTATTGTGAGGGGTATCATGAGAAGATAAGGGAATTACTGGAAAACAGGGAGTCTTCACAGAAGGCAAAAAAAGAGGGGGAAATAAGCAGTATTCACGAGCAAATGCAGGTAAAAGACTGTTCACTTACCGATTATTTGCAGTATGATAAGTACCGGAAAGTGAGCTTTATTGACCATTTTCTTTCAAAATCCTTAACCATTGAACAGTTGAAAAAGAATGAATGGAAGGAAAAGGAAACCCTCTATGATAAAAAATATGACTATGCTGTCTTTACCCAGGATGTTGAACTGTTTTATCCGGCAAGGAATCCCTGGTTAAGGAAGCATTACTACTTTACTCCTGATAAAGCCTGCTTTATGGTGAAATGGTCTGTAAACCCTCCTTCAAGCGGTTATTTTGTTACTGAGTTAAACCTGGCCCTCATGGTGGAAAATGCCCCTGATCGCTATCTTGTCTTTGATGATTCTGACAGACGGTATCCTTATAATGTACAGATAGAAAAGGAGAGTGCAGAAAACATGGTGCTGTGTGATGAGTACCTGGGGTATCGTATCGAGCTTGCATTTTCCGGTAATGTAAAGGTTTTTGTGTTGCCAGTTTATACTGTTTCGCTCTCTGAAGCCGGGGGAGAAAAAAATTATCAGAATACTTCTATTTTTCTTCAATGGCCGGTGAAAAAAAGGGAGGGCTTGAAAATAACTACTACTATGAAAATCAATAAAACTAATAAAGAATAGGGTGCTATGAGCGACAAAACAGTAGAAAAAAAAGAGTACGTCATTCAGAAAGTACAGGGGATACATCTCAGACCGGCTAGCAAAATCGTAGAAATATGCCGTGAATATGAGGAATGCGAGATAACTATATACCGCGATAATCTGACGGCAAATGCAAAAAGTATTATGGGGATTCTGGGTTTGGGAGTCAGTCCTGGTACCAAAATTATGGTAGAAGCAGAAGGTCCTGAACCTATGGTCAGGGAATTTTTTAATAGTTTTGAGGACTTGATAGAAAATAATTTTTATGATGATGAAGAGTAATCCTGGGGGCGTCTGATGAAGACACAAAAAATATCAATACCTGCTCTTCTAAGAAGTCTTTTTCTTCCTTCCTCTTCATTATTTCATGAAATACTCTTCTTTGTTTGTCCTCGTTCGTTATTACTTTTTTTCTTTCAGTGGGTCCTGTATCCCTTAATGGTTGATTATCGCTGGAATTTCAGGTATACAGTAGTTAACTGTGTACTGATAAACAGGATTCTATTCTTGTGCGGTCTGGTTCCTGTAATGTTTTTTCCGCAAAGGAGTGATATAAGGTGAAGATTTTAGAAGGTTCACCGGCTTCTCTGGGCATTGGAATCGGAAAGGTCGTTTTTATTGATACGACACATTTCCATATTTCGGAACATCTTCTCTCAGATTCGGAAGTTCAGGAAGAGATTGATCGCTTTTCAGAGGCGTTAGAAACAGCAAAGCAAAAACTCCATCAAGCTCGTGAAAAATCTTCTATTCTGCCCACTAAAGAAATCCAGGACATCTATCATGCCCACAGTCAGTTCTTTGAAGATCCTGTTATTATGGAAAAAATTATTCTTCAAATACGGGAGCAGAAAAAAAATGCTGAACTGGCTGTGCAAAGTGTTTTTGAAGAGCAAAAAAAATTATTTTCGCGTATAGATGAAAGATATTCTCTGGACTTAAAAGATGTTCGACAGAGAATTCTGACGGAGTTGACTTCCCATATCGTGTCATCTATTGATAACTTAACTTCTGATTCTGTTATTGTGGCCCGTGAATTGTATCCATCTCAAACAGCAGATCTATTTACCCATAGGGTGGCAGGTCTGGTCACTGAAGTCGGAGGACATACTTCCCATACTGCTATTATTGCCCGTTCTCTGGAAATCCCCTGTGTTGTTGGGCTTGGAGATGTGCAGGGTCAGGTAGAGCCTGGTCAGGAAATTATTGTTGATGGTTTTACAGGAAAAGTTATCTTTGAACCTACTTCTAAGGTTATTGAACAGTATCATAAAAAGCGTGTGCACTTTATTAAAACGGAAGAAAAGTTGATTCAATGTTCGCTGGAAGAGAGTAAGACGAAAGATGGGAAGTATGTGCAGGTCTCTGCTAATATGGAACTGCCCAATGAAATTGTGCAGGCCAAAAAATATTGTGCGGAAGGGGTGGGGCTTTTTCGAACAGAATTTCTTTTTGTACAACAGAGTATTGTGACAAGTTCTACTGAAGATGAACAGTATGATATTTATAAACGGGTGGTGTCGGATCTGGGTGCTAAATCCCCTCAGCACAATGCAGGCATGAATAATTATGTCATTTTTCGCACCATTGATATGGGGGGCGATAAGTTTATTTTCACTGACCAGCATTTTCGAGATGAACCCAATCCCTTCCTGGGAACACGGGCCATTCGATTGTGCCTTTCTGATGAAGGAAGGAAGTTTTTCAAGACCCAGCTGCGTGCATTGCTCAGAGCTGCAGTTCACGGTAATCTGTGGATTATGGTGCCCTTTATATCTACTGTTGAAGAAATGTGGGAAGTAAAGAGAATATTCAAGGAATGTTGTAAGGAGCTGGAAGAGAGGAACCTTCCTTATGATGCTCATGTTCCTCTTGGAAGCATGATAGAGCTTCCTTCCTCTGCTGTTATAGCAGATGTCCTTATCAAGGAAGTGGATTTTTTTAGTATCGGAACAAATGATCTGATACAGTATACTCTTGCAGTTGACCGAAAAAATGAAAATGTAAACTATTTATATGATCCCCTGAATCTTGCTGTGTTACGCTTGATTCAACAGACTATTCAGGCTGCCAAAAAGGAAAAGAAATGGATAGGTGTTTGCGGAGAAATGGCCAGTTCTCCAATAACATCCCTTATTTTAATCGGCATGGGAGTGGATGAACTGAGTGTAACCCCCATGTATGTGCCTATTATTAAAGCCACTATGCGCAATATCCATTATGAAAAAGTACGGAAAGTTGTCAGAGAAAAAATAATGGTTTGCCACTCCAGAGAGGAGATTTATGAGGCAGTGAGGCATCATATTATTCCTATGATACCGGATTTAATACAAAAGGAGTTCTTCTCTGAATGGGAAATGAAGTTGTTATCGGAATCGATTTAGGTGGCACCAATATTGTTATTGGAATTTTTAATCGCCATGGAGAGTTGCTGGGACGTCATACCAGCCATACAGGAGTGGATGGGTCTTCTTTCACTGTTATTAATAATATGGTCGATGGTATGCAGAAATGTCTTCAAAAACATTCTCTGGTTCTTTCAGATTTAGTGGGAGTAGCGGTAGGTTCACCGGGTTTTTTAAACCGGAAAGAAGGCATGATTTATCTTGCCCCTAATTTGAAATGGCGGGATTTTCCTCTTCAAAAAGTGCTGGAAGAAAGATTAGAATGTCCTGTTATTCTGGAAAATGACGCGAATGCCGCTATTTATGGTGAGTTCCGTAAGGGATGTGCCAGGGAGTTTTCTTCTGCCATTGGTTTTACCCTGGGAACAGGAATCGGTGGGGGTATTGTTATAGAAAACAGGCTGGTACATGGATGTTTTGATATGGCAGGAGAACTGGGGCATATGACCCTGGATCCGCAAGGACCGCTGTGCGGCTGTGGGAATCATGGATGTTTAGAGGCATTTGCCTCAGCCTCCGGTGTTAAGAAGTACCTCCAGGAACAGTATCCTCATTATAAGGACTCTTTAATTTACTCCCTGGTTGATGATAACCTGGATAAGGTTTCTCCTGTTGATGTGTATCAGGCTGCTTTACAAAATGATTCTTTCGCCGTATCTGTTTTCCAGAGAGTGGGAAAATATCTGGGCATAGCTGCAGCAAATATTATCAATATATTTAATCCTCCCGTGGTATTCTTTAACGGTGGAATGACGAATGCGGGGGATTATATAATGAACCCCCTGCTTGCAGAATCTCAACAACGTACCATTACTGCCAGTTATGAAAAAACAACTATCCGTTTTGGTGAGCTGGGTAGTGATGCCGGTTTGATGGGGATTGGGGCCCTTGCCGTAGAAGCTTTCTTTTGCTGAAAAAGTAAGATCTTCTTTAACATGGGATGCGAAAGAAAGCTCAGTAAATAAGACCTTCTTTTTTTAACTTTTAGAGTCCCTTTTGTTCCCCTTGAGAGTATACTTTGAATGTCATACGGTTATGAGAAAATACCTTATGCAACTGGCATTTTCCGCATCTGGAGCTCAGATATAAGACCTCTTCCTGTTATATTTCTTACTGGCATGAAACCTCTTTTTTGCTATGAAAGTCTTTATAAGGGGTTTTTGACAAGTGGTCATTAGAAGTGTTTATTATACCTGAAAGAAGAAGGATGATAAACAAAAGGATAGCGGCAGGCTTTGTTATAACTGATATCGATATGGTATTAATGCATATTTCTTCAGTAGTAAAAAACCCCGTTGAACCAGTTTTGATTCAACGGGGTTTTGTGGCTGGTATTTGCGGTTTTATTCGTTATCGAAAACGTTGAGGTCCTTGATATTGATTTCTTCAGAAGATTCAGGAAAGGCTAATACGTCTTTGGCTTCCTCTTCTTCTGACTTTTCTTCTTCTGTTCCACCTCCCAGCACTTTCCTGACATCAATTTTAATTTTTGCTTTGCGGTAAACAGGGAAGCCTGTTCCAGCCGGTATCAGTCGACCGATAATGATGTTTTCTTTCAGTCCCA
>PWGE01000449.1 GCA_003554345.1 Candidatus Sumerlaeota bacterium
TATAACCAATAATTAGGTAACTACGTTACCTATATTATGGTAGGTGCATCTACGCAATAATGAGTAACTCAATTATTGGTAGATACCAATTATTCCTATAGGAATATAATCCGATTTATATAATTATATAATTATATAATTACTTAACAATTGTTAAGTCATTAACGGTGTTACAATCGTTAATGTCTTAACGGTGTTTAATATAATGCGTGATGGATAATAAACAATCGTTAAGGTCGCATTAACAATCGTTAAACGTTTAACAATCGTTAACCCTTAACGGCGTTAAACTTAACAATCGTTAAATTCGACTTAACGCCGTTAATATTTTTCCAAAAAAATATAAGCCTTAACAATTGTTAAATCCTTAACGCTGTTAAACAATCTTAACGCTGTTAACCGTCTTAACAATCGTTAAAAGCCATCTCAACACCGTTAAAGTTAACAATCGTTAAGACCTTCACAATCGTTAAGTCCGGATTAAACGGCGTTAAGACCGGGTTAACAATTGCTAACCCTACCCCCCGTCGAGCGGTAAGGTGACTACATACGTCCTGGAGCCGATTTTCAAAACTTTCTATTGAAGTCATATTAGGGCACAACTAGCCGCCTAGCGGTCGCCCACGGCCGTCCTACGCCTGCCCTACTACGGCCTCACGGAGCACCTATAGCACCGATTCTAAACATTGCCGAGAAGGGGCCTTCCCGGGCCGTGAGCGCAATTTCTGCCCTCGAGACATAGTAGGGTACGGGTAAGGGCTCCGAATCGATTCTAGGGGCACTTTTTCGGACGTTAGGCGGGGCTCCCCTCCCTCCTTCCCTCGATATGACCGAAAAGTATTTATATTAGAAGCGACATATACTATAGCACGCTTTGTCGGCCGTGCGCCGGCGGGAGGATTTTATGATAGAGCGATTGAACGAAATGAGCAAGATTGCGGACCGCTATGGCGACACCCAGGGCGTGATGGGGCTCTCCTACGAGGATTCCATACACGAGGCGACCGGCAAGCCCATCACCACCTACATCATCATTGTGGAGCGGGCCGATGGCTGTGGCACGGAGGACAAATATGAAAAGCGTCATTACGGATGAGGCCGACAAGCGCTTCATGCGCTACTACGACATGACCGCCGACGAGTTGCGGGCCGATGCGCCGCCCGTCTTGCGCAAGTCGCCGCTGTTCAAGGGGCTCGAAAAGATGAGGCGGATTCTCGCCATCTATCGGGCCCTCGAGCACTACACGCACAGCACCATGAGTGAGGTCGAATATTACACCCTTGCCATCAAGCAATACGAGGCCGAGGAGCGGCTCAAGGTCTCTGACGGGGAAGACGTGAAGCAAGACGAGGAGACACGCAAACTGTTCTCCGACGTCACCGAGGCACTGCAGGCGTGGCGCAAAGAGCGGCGGCAACAGATGACGAGCCTCGCCGATATACAGTTGCGGTTCGCTGAGGCACGGGCACAGCACGGCTCCGTCCTGGACATGAACTTCGAGCAATTGGAGGAGAGCCGGGACGATGAGTGAAATCGTGCAGAGCGCAGTCGTCGACGTGTCTCGCATCCCTAAGATGTACGAGGTTATCGGGCGGTCCATCACCCCGCTCCAGTTCGAGACCCGCAAAGAGATAATGCGGCGATACGAGGAGCACTTGGAGGCGGCGGAGAGTAACAGCGACCTCTACTGGCGCCTCTGGAACGACTTTCCCTGTTGGTGCCTGAACTTCCTCACCGACGACTCGGACAACCCGATGTTCCTCACCAAGTGGCAGGTGGACTTCGCACACCTTTTCCAGACCAAGAAGTACCTGATGTCGCTCCAGTGCCGTAAGGGCGGCAAGACCACCATCCTTGCAGCCATCGCAGCCCATATGGCGTGCGGCTTCGACCGCAAGCGATATACGGTGTTCTCGCCCTCGGCGTCACAGTCCTTCATTTTCGAGAAGGCGAGGGAGTACATAAGGCTTTCGCCGTTCCTGAAGAACGTCTTCTTCGATGAGAAGAAAGGCGCACAGAACACTAGCGAGCGCATCAAGTCCGTGCTGGGCGTGGTGATAAACAACTCGGCCGTGTCGGCGCAGTCTCTTGTCTCCAAGCGTGGTGAGTACGGGGACGGGGTGTTGCTCGACGAGACACAGGACATTCCCAGGGACGTGAAGGAGACTGAGTTGGAGCCCATCATATCCGATACATACAGCGAGGGCGGGAAGCGGTACGTGCAGATTGGGACGCCCAACCTGAAGCGCAACCCGAACCTACTTACAGAGTGGAACTGGTATAACGACCGGGCCAACCCGGACTCGCCAAACCACAACCCGGATTACGGCGTCTTCACGCTGAACTGCTGGGAGGCCATCGACCAGGGTTGTCTGGACCGGCAATACGTGCTGGACATGAGGGACCGCATGACGCCCGACGACTTTGCCATGGAATATCTGGCGGAGTTCCCGGAGGTATCTACCCGGTTCTTCACCCTCTCACTGCTGGACCGGTTGAGGTATGCGGATTCCTTTCACGAGAACCCAAGAAGCCCGATGTACGAGTATGCTATGGCCGTGGACTGGGGTTTCAAGCACGACCGCACGCAGATACTGGTGGGAGAGTACCGCAAGGAAGACGACAAGATGCAGTACATCTACTGGGAGGAGATAGACCCACGAGATGGGGAGACACCCTACGAGGTGCAGGCGAGGCGTGTGAAGCGCATCTACCACCACTTTGGGTGCAGATGGTTCTGTCCCGATTTAACAAGCAACCAGGAATGGGCGCTGGGACCGCTCACGCAGGCCGAGGAGGGCGCACCGGGTATCCCCATCACACACTTCTATCATCACAACCCCAGTTCGCCGGGATTCAGGGCGAGCGGCCACACCAACTTCTCCATGTGGGCTAACCACCGGGAGCAGATGTACAGCGGCCGCATACAGGTGCCGACGCAAGGCGCCAAGGAGACACAGTTCTTCGACAAATTTGTGAAGGAGCATCACGAACTGCAACAGCGGGATGCCGGCCACGGGGCTTACAAGATATTGAGCGAGCCCAAGAACGGCTTCAAGGACTTGGCTGTCACGGCGGGTATGTTGTCGCTGTTCGTGGCTGAGAAGGGAAAAAGAACCAAGGCGTTCTTTGGAATGGGAGGCTGGTAACTATGGAAAAGACGGCAAGCGACGTGATGTACTACGGCGAGCCACTCGAGGACGACGAACTCCGGGACCTGCTAAACGAGAAGGTCCGCAAACTGGAGGCCGTTGAAGGCGAACTGAGCCGCTGGAAAAGCGTCCACTATGAGGCGGAGATTGCAAAAGACTGTTTCGAGGACGAGCGCATCAATCTGCTCGTTGACGTCTACGACATCGAGTCCGAACTCGAGCGGAGGTACCTTGAGCGGGAATAATGGCTCCAAACGACCCTATCCGCCCCGCTATCGGGACAGTACATGGTACGGGGAGACGTCAAGCGGCTTCCATTCCGGCATCAATGACGCACTGGTGTTGTTGAAGGCCGTGTGGGAGCACCGGCATCACCCGGATTATTGGGAAGGTCAGACACAGGAGAAACTCTCTGAGTGGACCGGCGGCACAATATCCCAACAGCGTGTATCCCGTTTATTGAACCCCGAGCAGGACGAGACCTACTACCGGCGACGGGGTTCGCTCACCGATTTCCTTTCGGTGACGGCGGAGAAATACGGATATAGATTTGTAGCGCCACGGAAACGAGGGTTCCTGATTGACGTGTATGATAGGCGGCCCATTGGGGAGTATGAGGAATGACCGAAACCTTTAAATACCGTCGAATCTTTACCCATAAATATCTATGAGGGCAGTATCATGGGCAGACACAGTAAACAAACCGAAGTAGGGGCAGGCACCCTTTATGCACAGGCATCTGGTGTCTCTTTTCAAGGCAAGACATACACGCCGTACGATGGCGACCTGTACAAATTGATAGAGGGAGTCGTGTATCCCCAGTACCTTTTTCACGCCTACGATGAGAGTTACCGCACCAACCCATATACCCGTGGCTTTGTCGACTATCTCTACAGGCACATCCTGGGTTCAGGGTGGCACGTAGAGGGGCCGGGAGCCAACGAGGTAGAAGATTTTTTCAAGAAAGACCAAACCATTAGGAAACTCAATAGCGGGATACTGTTCTCCGGATGCCTTTACGGCAATTCGTATATGGACTTCAGAACCCAAGGCTTTAATGGCCCACTGTCCTCAACAAAACTATTGAAGCCCCACGACATTGCCGTGAAATTTGAGCATGACAAAGAAGGGTATTTCAACTACGAGAAACGTGAGTATACCCAGGGCGGGCGGCAATTGCGGGATTCGCATCTGTTCCACTTCTTACTGAACCCTGCGCCATTTGAACCACTTTCTGAGGCGCCGCTCCGCCCAACCCTTTTATTCCTGACCATGTTGCACGATTCTAACGGCGACATTGGGATGGCGATTAAGAGGGCGGCCTATGCGCCGTATCTGGCGAAACTCGACCTGGAGGGATTGGACCCGAAGGACAAGAAGCAGGCCATCGAGGCTTTTGCGAAGGAGATGGAGGAAGTGCAGTCGGCCCGTACTAACTGGGTTATTGACCAGAAGCACGATATGGGCTTTATCGGGTCGCTCGGCGGAGGCGCCGGTGCGCTGTCGATGCCGACCAACGACCTGCTCGAACCCGTCTTCGCAATATCCATGATGACCTTCGGGATACCGCTCGGTATGTTCCTCCAGACGGGCGCCAACAAGGCAATTCTGCGTGAGCAGATAGAAGACTCCATTATCTTCTACAACAACATCAGGAGCCGGTTCCGCAACGAGATTGAGGAACTGGTGTTTCCCCGCATCACCGACAAAGAGGTCGAATTGGTGTGGGATATGCCGTCGCTATCCGGATACGAGATGAAGGAGACGGTGGCACGGCTGACGGAACTCATCAACGCCGGCATCATAACTGCTGACCAGGCTTACGAGTACATCAACTTCGAGAGCCTATCCGGTAAGGAGCGAGACATATCACGGCTCGCCGGGCAAGTGGTGAGCGGCAACCGGCCTTATGAAGACATCCCGGAACCGAGGGAGGTGGACAGAGAATGACGGCCCTTTACAACATAGTGGGGTACCAGAAGTCTTCGCTCAATCTGCGCTTTCTGTGGAAAGATGAGGACGGGAACCCAAAGGACATTACCGGCTACGAGGCGGCCATGCAGGTCAGGCCCTACAAGACACCGCCCAAAGCCGAGTTTCTGGGTGACGTGGCTATCGAGGCCACGACCGA
>PWGE01000060.1 GCA_003554345.1 Candidatus Sumerlaeota bacterium
AATAATAACTGAGTGTGGAAGGAGGTCCTTTCGTTATTCCCCCTTCGAAAGGATCCAGAAAAATGCCGATGATATACCATAAAAAGCCCCAGCTGTATAACTTGAAGATGAGCTTTTCCATGCTGGTCTGGTGTTTTTTAGTCAGCTTGTAGCCGATATAACCGGCTATCAGGGAAATGACCGTTGTGAGAAGGACAAACCGCATATAGAGAAGAGTGATGACCAGTATATTGAAACCAAACATCATGGCGGTGATAACCATCAGGCGTGATTTGCTCCATTCTACTATTTTTTCGCTGTACTCTTTTTCATTAATCCATGTGACCAGAAGATCGCCGCACATAGTGCCGGGAATGATAATAAAAAGGTACTTGAAATAATCCCATTTTCCCAGCCAGGTTAGATTACGTAGCCACTGGATACAGGGAAGAATGTTCTCGGTAATAAAGTTTCTTATAAAATCACCCACAAAGGGGAGGGTATGCGTGGTGCCTATAATGTGAGCCCAGCTCCCGTCTTCTCGAAAACTCAGGTTGATTGCCAGGAAAACAGCGGTTAGTCCTAATCTGATATTCCATTTGGAATGAGTGACAAGCCAGATGAGAGCTCCTACTACCGATAAATTTGCCAGGATATGAAGAATGATGTTGTTACGATATAACGAAAGGTAAAATGGGTCAAGAGCAGAGATGTGTGAAATGATGCGGACTATAATGAGAAATATGACTATTTTAAATACTCTGCCCAGCCACCGGGGTATTTCAAAATAGGTGAGAGCCCATATTAAGCCACCAGCAATCACCAGGTTGAGAATTATATGACGAAGTATGTTTTCTTCTACGAGAAAAGAGTACAGGGATTCATCCCAGTCGGAAAGATAGCTGAAAATCAGGGCAATAATAATGAGCGCTGCTACTTTTATTCCTATGAGAGCGGTACGGGGTAGCTTCCAGGGAAGGCGTCCCCAGATAGCAAACATCAGGATAAAGGCGATCAGGGCAAACAGGTAATGGTGTGTTTCTCCTTCACCGTTTGCCATGGTCCAGACCATGAAATGCTGGTTATAAATGGCAAAGGCTACCAGAAGTATGCCTCTTTTCAGTATTCCTACAACCAGCCTGGATTTTGTTACGCCCCGTGCCAGTCTTTTGTTGAGTGCCAGAGGAAAGGCAGCCCCCATGGCAAAAATGAAGAAAGGGAATACCAGGTCGACCCAGGTGATGCCGGGAACCAGTGTAAAATTCATGTCCGGAGGAACGTAATAGCCGTGGTACATCCAGCGGGGAAAAGCTCCCCAGGGAACTCTTCCGGATAATACCATGAGCAGTATAGCCAACCCCCGCAGGGCATCTAATCCATAAGCTCTCTTGCTTTTTGCCGGCGTTGAAGTAGAGGTCATATTATTACCCGATATTATAGTTGATATGTCCTGTATTTTACATCACTTTTACAGAATGACTATGTTCTTAAGAATATCTTTAACTTCGTAAAACCTTTTACCATGAAGGCAATAAGGAGGGTTGATGCAAATGCCCATGTGAGACCCCAGGCTGGTGATAAGTCGCCAATAGCTTCAACCAGACCGAATATACCGAGCAGGGGTAGTATCACATTGGAGTACCCCACATATGCGATCATGGGATTTTGTCCATTCTCTACAAGAAGTGTGGTGCCTTTTTTGATCTTAAAAAGATCGATGAGTATTCCAAAAGCGATAATGAGAAAGTATGCCAGACCGGCTGTTATAAAATAGTAACTGAGAGTGGAGGTGGGATCTTTTTGTACACCTCCTTCGAAAGGATCCAGGAAAATGCCGATGATGTACCATAAAAAGCCCCAGCTGTATAATTTGAAGATGAGCTTTTCCATGCTGGTCTGGTGGTTTTTAGTCAGCTTGTAGCCAATATAACCGGCTATCAGTGATATAACGGTAGTGAGGAAAACAAACCGCATATAGAGAAGAGTAATAACCAGTATATTGAAACCAAACATCATGGCGGCGATAACCATCAGGCGCGATTTGCTCCATTCCACTATTTTTTCGCTGTATTCTTTTTCATTAATCCATGTGACCAGGAGGTCGCCACAGAGAGTGGCAGGAATAATGATAAAGAGGTATTTCAGGTAATTCCATCGTCCAATCCATGAGAGGTCGTACATCCACTGAAAAGGAGCTGTATCCTCTAAAAAGGGAATAATGTGAGTGGTTCCGATAATATATATCCAGCTTCCCTCTTCCCTGAAACTCAGGTTTATGGCTAAAAATACTACTATAAGAGCCAATCGTATATTCCATTTTGAATGGGTGAAAAGCCAGATAAGAGCACCAAACACTGCTAAATTAGCAAGTATGTGAAGAATAATATTGTTGCGATATAAATCGAAGCCCTCATCATTGTAGGAAAGGTTGAAAACAATCGATATTGCCGCCAGAGCAGCAATTATTTTCAGGGCATAGATGACCTTTGGTGAAATCTTCCATGGAAAACGTCCCCAGATAACGATCATGAGTATAAAGCCCATTAAGCCAAGGAAGTAATGGAGCTTCTCCGGATCCGCAGATATGATGTTTACATTGAAATGAGGATTGTAAATGGCAAAAGCCAGTAGAAAAAGTCCTCGCTTTATGATGCCTTTGACCAATTGTGGCTTTGTCATTCCCCGTGCCAGTCTTTTACTCATCGCTAACGGAAAAGCGGCACCCATGGCAAAAATAAAGAACGGAAAAACCAGGTCCACCCACGTAATTCCAGGAATGTCGGTAAGGGTCATTTCTGGCGGAACAAAATAACCATGATACATCCATCTGGGAAAAGATCCCCAGGGGATACGTCCTGAGAGGACCATCAGTAAAATTGCCAGTCCCCGTAAAGCGTCCAGCCCGTAGGCTCGCTTCGATTTTACTGCTGTGGAATAGGTGTTGGCTGTCATATATTCTCCTCTTTATTTTTTTATGTTCTTAAAAAGTATTTTCTCCTTGTAAAGAACTGAACAATCAGGGCTATCAGAAAAGTATAAACAAAACCCCTTAATGCCCCTAACCAGGGGTATTGTTCAGGTACCACCCATTCGAAAAATTCCCACAGGAATGTAATCTGTAATATGGGTTGCAGGATATTTCCGGATCCCATATATGCCAGCATGGGGTTTTGTCCATTATCTATCAAAAGCTGCAGCCAGCGCTGTTTCTTTAAGACATCGATGATGAGTGTGAAGGCGATGAGAAGATGAATAGCCAGAGCGGTGGTCATGAAATAATAACTGAACGTGTTGGGGTCCTTTTTTATACCTCCTTCAAAGGGTTCCAGTATGGCTCCCAGTATAAGCCAATACGTAGCCCATTTAAAAAGATTTCTCAGGAGTCGTTCTGTGGAATTTTGAGGATTGGCAAAAAGGAACCATCCTGCTCCGCTCATCAAAAAAAGAGCTATGGGTGTTGCTACCGTCCACCGGGCATAATAACCAGTAAGAGCCACAACAATAAAAGCGATCATCAGGATAATTTGAGAACATACTCTTTTTGTTGACCAGGAAGGTTTTTCTTTCTCACCGGATTTTTGCATCCAACGCAGCAGCATATCTCCTACAATAGTGCCGGGGATTATGATAAAAATATATTTTAAATATTCCATTCTTCCCAGCCAGGCAAAGTCTGAAACCCATGCAAACCAGTCTGGCAGATTAAGGTCCGCCAGGAAAGGAATTTCGGTATGATTCCATACAGTGCTCACCCAGTTGTCGTTTGCCATGACAGAAAGCCGGGCTCCTAAGAAAATTCCCAGCCAGCTTAAACGTGCCAGGTAATTCTCGCGAGTAAAGAACCATATCAGTGAACCTACCAGCTGGAGGCTGGCAAGTACCATTAAGATTATGCCGCTTCGAAAAGGAGTGAAAACCTCCATATCTATCACCGGCTGAGGATAACCATGTAAAGATAAACCTATCAGGGCAAGGATAAGCACAATAAAAGCGCTTATTTTACATGTTAAAATTGTGCGGCGGGAAATATTCTTTGGGAAACGGCACCAGAGGAAAAAGATAATGACCGCTCCCAGTAAAGACACTCCCCATTTCCACTTTTCCAGGAAGGCAGCGATTATCCTGATAAATAAGGATCCGTTATCTTCCAGAGAGGCTTGAAGCCACCCCCATTCCGGTAAACCGGCATCTCTGGCTCCCAGTACAAAGGGACGGAAATGTTCCAGTACTATGGCGAAAAATACCAGCATGATGAAACGCTTGAATATTGAAAGAATTAAACCTGTTTTTGTTTCTCCCTTCTGTAATCGGCGGGTGAGTGCAAAAGGAAAAGCTACACCCATCGAAAAAATAAAGAAAGGAAAAACCAGGTCAACCCATGTTATGCCCGGTATATCAGGATTGAAAACATGATCCGGTGGAGGAACCTGGGCATGGTACATCCAGCCGGGTAAGGGTCCCCAGGGGATCAGGCCGGATAAAAGCATCGTGAGAATGGCAAAACCGCGTAGAGCATCCAGGGCATACGCTCTTCTCTGGGGTGGAAGTGCATTCATTTGGAAGCTGACTCCTTACACTCTCTATTGAATCATTTCAAATATAATATATTTTAGTTTTATTGCAAGTTGAGGGAGTTCTCAAGAGGAGCGGAATAGATTTTTTTCGGGTTTTCAGTGGTTTTTCTTGTGCCTTATGATGGGGTGGAAAGAAAAATGTTCCGCTCTCTCCAGATACAACCACAGCGGGTAATCCCGACGCTTTGTATTCATAACCACTTTCTTGAGAGCTTTTGTCATCCCCGGTCTTTCAGGCTGGGTGTATATACCACTTTTTCTCAAAAAGACTCTATTGAATCCTTTGAACAATTATATCTTTATTCCCGTTCTGCTTTGCTGTCAATATCTTTTCAGGGCAATGTTTTTATTTCGGGCTCCCCATATTATTTACGAAAAAACAAAATTTTATTTTTTTTTGATTATGATGATGTATTGAGTATAATTTATTGAGCCAGCTGTGTTCAGAAAGCTTTAATTGCAAAAAATTGATAAAGAGGAGATATGAAAATGAAAGTATTTGTTATGAGTATTGTGACACTGTTTTTTCTGTCCTGTGCCGGGCACTTTGGTCATGTGGCAGAGCCACCGGATGGTGAATATGTGACCGGTTATGTGTATGAAGATACCAATCAGACAGGAGAAATGGAGGAAGAAGATCAAGGAGTGCCGGGAGTTCTGGTTTCCAATCAGCGGGAAGTGGTAGAAACAGATCGTGATGGACGTTACTATCTGCCCCTGG
>PWGE01000360.1 GCA_003554345.1 Candidatus Sumerlaeota bacterium
CCGGAAGAGGCATTTGTTATAAAGCGTATAGGGTCAATATATTCGCGACTGCTGCCTACCGTGAGCAGGACTGATTTGTCTTTGAGAAAAGCCAGTTGGGGAGCCAGGCATTTTTCCGCTTCCAGTATAATCCTATCTTCCGAGGGCAGACGTCCCTCTCCTTTTCCTTCACAGAGAAGAGGACCTGAATCGGGTTTGAGTATATGAACTCCTTTTTTATCCAGACTCTGGAGGTTTTCCTGTACCGATATATGGTAGAGCATGCGACTGTTCATGGCCGGACAGATCAGAACAGGACAGGTAACACTTAACGAAGTTGTGCTGAGAAGGTCATCGGCTATACCATGGTTCATTTTTCCAATAAAATTGGCGGTGGCAGGGGCAATAATAAGAAGATCAGCCCATTCCTGGAAATCTATGTGGTGAATATTAAAGGTATTGTTTGTAACAAAGGTTGAAGTATATGGAGGATGTCCCGTTAAGTAGCCAAAGAGCTCCGGTTGCACAAAATGCGTGGCGTTTTCCGTGAGTATAACTTTCACCTCTGCCCCGGCTTTCTGAAAGTGCCGGATGAGGGGAGGAATCTTATAGGCGGCGATCCCTCCGGTAATTCCTATCAGTATTTTTTTGTTTTCAAGAAAGTTCATGAGAAGGTTCCTTCTGTATAATCGACTTGATTTTTTCAATACATGCTCTGAGATCATCGTTGATTACCACATAGTCAAAAAGTTCTTTCCGGGCAATTTCTTCCCGGGCATTTTTCAGCCTGGTACGTATAATATCAGGGTGATCGGTACCCCTCTTCTGAAGTCGTCTCTTGAGTTCCTCGAGGGAAGGGGCCATAATGAAAATCAAAAGTGCCTGGGGCATCTGTTCTTTGATGGAAAGGGCTCCCTGAACATCAATATCAAGAAGAATGTGTTTTCCCCTGGCAAGTTGTTCTTTTATGAAAGAGCGGCGGGTTCCATACCAGTTGTCATGCACTCGTGCATGCTCTAAAAACTCTTTTTTCTGAATTAAATTTTTAAACTCTTCTTCTGATACGAAAAAATAATCCCGTCCATTGACCTCTCCTTCACGCGGCTTACGTGTAGTTACTGAAACAGAATAGGTGGCATCGGGAAGTTCTTTGAGAAGTGCTTTGTATATGGTTGTTTTTCCCGCTCCTGATGGAGCGCTCAAAACGATAAGTTTGCCGGACATGAGAGTTCCTGTTATTCTATATTTTGGATTTGTTCGCGCATTTTTTCTGCTTCAGATTTAAGCTGTAAAGCTATTTTGACCAGAGAGTAACGATTGGATTTGGAAGAAATCGTATTGATTTCGCGAGAGCATTCCTGGGCAGTAAAATCGAGTTTTCTGCCCGTCGGCCCCTTTTCTTTACAGGTAGAGCGGATTTCTTTGAGATGTGCGCGCAAACGTTCGATTTCTTCGGTTATATCAGCTTTATTGCACCAGAAAACTGCCTCCTGTACAAGGCGTTCTTCAGGTACCTGGGGAACTTCGCTGGAGAACTCCTTGAGCCTCTCTCTGAATTTTTCCAGGGTTTGAGGCAAAAGGTCCTGAGCTTCTTCTTCCAGCCTGTTTACCAGGTCTTCCATTTTTTGCGTGATATTTTCAAGGTGGTTCTGGAGTTCTTTTCCTTCCCTTTCCCTGTATTGTTCGAAAATTTCCAGGCATTTTTCCAATGCCTCGAAAAGCTGAGAGTTTAGTTCGGGATTTTCTTTTTCTTCCAGCGAAAAAATCTCAGGACATTGTAAAAAATCACCTGTTCTGAGAGAGGAGGGTAAAGAAAAATGTTCACTGAGTCGTGAAAGTGCTTCGTAATACTGGCGTGCCAGGTCTTCATTCAGGATAAGTTGTGTTATAGAAGCCTCCCGGGCAGGATAAAAGTTCACTGATATTTTGAGTGAGCCTCTGGCAATCTTTTTTTTGAGGTACTGGGTGACGGCTACTTCCTGGGCAGCAAATATCTGGTTTGCCCGATAACGGATATTTAAAAATCGGTGATTAAAGCTTTTTATTTCAATTTCGATGGATCCCAGCGGAGAAGGATGAGAAACTTTTCCATAGCCTGTCATGCTTTTCATTGAGAATCATCCTGTTTTTGAGACTCTGTCTGAAGTTTGAGATTCTCTTTTTTCATTTTTGCCGGCTGAAAATAAAGTTCTACAAAGAGAACCTTTAGAATGATGGCAGTGGGAATGGAAAGGAGAATCCCGCCTATTCCATATTGTCCTCCGATGACCAGTGCCAGTATAACCAGAATGGGATGCAGATGTGCGCGGTCTCCAATCAACTTGGGAGAAATAATGAAGGCATCAAAAAATTGCACCAGGCTAAACAAAAGAATGACCGGAATAGTCTGGGTCAGGATGGCTTCAATGCTTGGATATCCCATAATAATAGCCAGAATAACGGCGGGAATAGCTCCGACCACTGGTCCCAGATAGGGGATAATATTTGTTATTCCTGCCAGTAATCCAATTAAAATAGCATGAGGAATGTTCAGAATGGTTAATCCTATAGCCACCAGTACTCCCACCAATGAACAGATGAAAAGGCGGGTAGTAAGAAAATTGTATAAAGAATGGTCAATCTTTTTAATGATTCCTAAAAATCTTTGTTCATATTTATAGGGCACTAATACGAACAAAGCCTTTCTAACGGCTTCCATATCCTTTAAAAGATAAAATCCCAGGAAAAGGCCCAGAAAAATAGAGGTGAAAATGCCGAAAACGGAAATGGAAATAACCCCGACATAAGAAAGAATATTATGCCCGAATTCGAAGGTCTGTTCAAGAAAGTCACTTATATTCTCTGCTGAAAGAAACTCGATAAGCTCTTCATCCGCCAGCAGGTAATTTTGAATATAATGCTGTATCTGTTCATCTTCAAAAATATTGATAATGATAATCCTGAACTGTTCGCTGATGTCTGGAAAAGATTCTATAAAAGTTGTCACTTCAATAATAACTACAGGTATAAATAAAAGTGCCACTACTATAAAAATGAGCAGAAAACAAAGAAAAACCAGCACACTGCTCCATAGATATTTTATACCTGTTGACCGGGAAAATTTTAAGGCAAGAGGATGCAACAGGTAGGCAATAAAAAAACCGATAAGGAGAGGAGTGAGAATTGCCAGTACAATCCTGATGGCAGAATTAAAATAGGTTAAGACCAGACCACCGGTGAGAAGACAGAGAAATATCAGCAGATAATAGGTGGGTTTCCAGAGAAAATGAGGCCATAAATATTGTTTCATTTTGCCATAAAATACCATAATTTCCTCGATTTAAAAGATAAACAGAAGCAGGGGACACCCCGTCAGGTTGAAAAAAGAGACGGGGCAGATAAAACGTGAAATCTTTTGCTCAAAATAATTTGCACAATTTAATTTCTACATTATAATAGAATGTTTCTCAGTCGTTCATAAAGGAAGCAACGAAGAATGAAAAAGGTATCAGATTATATTTTAAAAAATGACTGTTACATTGTGGTGGGACATAAAGAACCGGATGGGGATAGTGTGGGATCAGTGCTGGCAATGAAGCGATTTCTCAATAACATCGGGAAACGCGCTATTGCGCTGTTTGAAGAGGAATTAAATATACCTGTTGAGGAACTGGGCATTGAAGAAGAATATTACACCAGCCAGAATCTCCCTCCTCTTGAAAACTACTCTACACTTCTCATGCTTGATGCCCATCAGTGGTATCGTATAGGGAAGCTGGAAGCTCTTCTAAAACCCCGCGTGAAGGATCTGGTCTGTATAGACCATCATCCCAATCATGACCCGGAAGGGGTGGTTAATTATCTGGATTCTTCAGCGGCTGCAGTTGGAGAAATAGTTTATACGCTGATACATTATACCGATAATACCTCCGTTATTGATGATACTATTGCCAGGTGCCTCTATCTTTCTATTTATTCAGATACCGGCGGTTTCAAATTTCCTAATACCAAAAAAGAAACCCATCAGCTGGTTGCCAGCTTGTTCGATTACGATATTAACCCCTATCATATGTATTCAGTCCTCAATGAACAGCGGACTCTTCCTCAATTACGGTTACTGGCAAAGGCACTGGAAACCTTACGGCTGGTCTATAATGATCAGGTGGGCTACCTGGTAGTCAGTAAGGATATTTTACAGAGTACCAGGACTACCCTCGATGATATAAGAAACTTCACCTACTATCCCCGGAGTATTAAATCCGTCCGTATTGCCCTGGTGTTCACTGAGAAAGAAGATTGCATCGACATTGCTTTTCGAAGTAAGGGGAGTATAGCTGTCAATGATATTGCCCGTCATTTTGGAGGTGGAGGACATCCCAATGCAGCCGGAGCCGAGGTGAAGGGTATGGAACTTGAAGAACTGATTGTGGAGGTGTTGCATGCCTGCCAGAAAGTATTGCATAAAGAAAAGTGCCGCGTCTGAGCTTCTTATAAAAAATGCCACGCTGATTACTTTTGATGATGGTCATCCCTTTTTTCAACCGGGGAATATCCTCGTCAGGGATGGGATCATTCAGAAAGTTTCGGAAGAGGAGATACCGATATCAAATGCTATTCCCATCCTGAACCTGAACAGAGACTATGTGGTTTTTCCGGGATTTATCAATGCCCATAATCATATTTACAGTGCCCTGGCTCGGGGTGTTCCATTAGAGAAACCACCGACTGACTTTTCGGGTGTACTGGAAAATCTCTGGTGGCGACTGGATAAAGCGCTGGACGAAGAATCGGTGTACTATTCTGCATGTGCAGCTATGATGGATGCTTTGAGCGGTGGTACCACCTCGATGATCGACCACCACAGCTCGCCTTCTTTTATTTCTGGTTCCCTGGAGATACTTCGCCAGGTAGCAGATGATTTTGGAGTTGGTATAAATCTCTGTTATGAGATTTCTGACCGGGATGGAAAAGATAAAAGAGATGAGGCGCTTCGTGAAAATGAACGTATGCTTGAGAAAAACACGGATGGTGCGGTCTCTGCGCTGGTGGGCTTGCATGCTTCTTTTACTGTGAGTGATGAGACATTGAAGAAAGCAGCCGAACTCGTTCAAAAATATGATACCGGTATACATATCCATCTATGTGAAGATCGCATTGATATGCAGCATTCATTAAAAAATTATGGAATGTCACCCCTCCAGCGGCTGGAAAAATTTGGCCTTCTTAATGAAAAGTCCGTGCTTGTGCATGGGGTGCATCTTATCGAAGAAGATTATGCGTTACTGAAAAAGTATAACCCCAC
>PWGE01000021.1 GCA_003554345.1 Candidatus Sumerlaeota bacterium
ATTTTCAGAGGAGTTATTCACGCTAACTCAAGAGTTAGCGCCACCAATCATGAAAATAGCACTCTTTTCTTGTAGTCTTAATCTGAAATCTTATCCTCTTCATCCTGTACATCGATGCAAATTTTTCTGGTTTCTTATTCTTTCTGGACTTATCTCGACTTCATCCCCGTATCATCGATGTAAAACATTTTTTCAGGTTTTTATTTTCAGAGGAGTAGGTGCATGCCGGTCAACCATGATACATGAGCTGAAGAATCTAACCCCCACTTCCAGCCGACGCACTGATCAGGATTTTCTCAGACGAAGACGTGAAGAAAATGACGATCTATAGACGAGGCTTGAACGCGGGAGTTCATGGAATACGCCGGCAGGTTGAACTAATACAAAATAAAAAGAAAGAAGCAATATGGATAGATTGGAAACATCAAACTTAAAATTAGGAATTATAGCAGGTGGCCAGCTTGGCAAAATGCTTATTCAGGAAGCAAGAAAGTGGGATATAATAACGTATGTTCTGGACAATGATGAGAATTGCCCGGCAGGGAAGATCGCCTCACATTATATGAAAGGAAACATCCTTGATTATGATTCTGTTTATCAGTTTGGCAAACTGGTAGATGTGTTGACCTTTGAAATTGAAAGCGTAAATATCGAAGCCTTAAAAAAGCTCAAATCAGAGGGACACAAAATTGTGCCCGATCCTGAGACGTTAGAGCTCATACAGGATAAAGGGTTACAGAAAGAATTCTATAAAAAGAATGGTATTCCAAATTCTTCTTTTAAAATCTGCGAATCGGAGTCAGATATTCTGAGCAGTATTGAAAAGGGGGAAATTCATTTTCCTTTTGTGCAAAAATTAAGAAAGGGCGGATACGACGGACGCGGAGTCGCGGTTATCAAAGATGAAAACAGTTTAAAAGAATTGCTTCCGGGAAGCTCGGTAATTGAAGAGAAAATAGAGGTAGAAAAGGAAATAGCAGTCATCGTAGCACGCAACAAAAAAGGTGAAATAAAAAGTTATCCTGTTGTCGAACTGCTCTTTGACCCCCATGCAAATCTTGTCGATAAACTCCTCTGTCCTTCGTCGATAACAGATGAACAGGCGAAAAAAGCGGTTAAATATGCCGGCAAAATCATTGAATTGCTGAATATGGAGGGGGTGCTGGCTGTTGAATTCTTTATTGATTCAAAAGGCGAAGTGATTGTAAACGAAAGCGCCCCACGTCCCCACAATAGTGGACATCATACTATTGAAAGCATTATCACCTCGCAGTTTGAACAACACCTGCGCGCCATTCTAAACCTGCCTCTGGGAAACACACAACTTCAACTTCCCTCTGTAATGATAAACATTTTAGGAGCGGAAGGCTACCAGGGCCCTGTCCTTTATGAAGGATTAATGGAGAGTCTGGCAATTGACGGTGTAAAGATTCATTTATACGGGAAAAAGATAACCAGACCCTATCGAAAAATGGGACATGTTACCGTTATGTCATCATCGCTTGAATGTGCACTTAAAAAGGCAGAAAAAGTAAAACAATTAATAAAGGTGAAATCATGGAAAGAAAGTTAGTAAGCATAGTCATGGGATCAGATTCCGATTTGCCTGTAATGAAACAGGCCGCCGAAATGCTTGATAGATTCGGGATTGAATATGATATTGATATAGTTTCGGCACATCGAACACCAGAAAAACTATATGAATTTGCCTCAAACGCCCATAAACGGGGCATTGCTGTAATAATAGCAGGCGCAGGAGGTGCAGCACATCTCCCCGGCATGCTTGCAGCAAGTTCGCCCCTCCCGGTGATAGGAGTGCCCATTAAATCAAGCAACTCTATTGATGGCTGGGATTCCGTTCTCTCCATTTTGCAGATGCCGGGAGGAGTCCCTGTTGCCACGGTAGCTCTAAACGGAGCCAAAAATGCGGGTATTCTTGCGGCTCAAATTGTGGCATCCATGGATAGCTCAATTCAGGAAAAAATACTGCAGTACAAACAGGAACTCAAAGAAAAAGTGCTCGCAAAATCAAAAAATTTGAAAAAGAAATAAAGTAATTACCCGGCTTACCGAAAATGAGCCGGGATTCATGTGTAGAACCTTAAAGATTTTCGGTCCCGTTTACTATTTCTGAGATAATGTCCAACATGATAAAACAATGAGCATTTCAAGTAACATAGATAGAGCAGCCAGGTATATTCAACAGGGAAAAGTGGTTGCCTTTCCCACCGAAACTGTTTACGGATTGGGAGCAAACGCTTTCAATCCAATGGCTGTCGCAAAAATATTTGAAATCAAAGAACGCCCTTCATTCGACCCCCTTATTATCCATATTGCCAGTATTCATCAACTGGACAGGCTTGTTTTAAACGCTGATGAAAGGGTGTACAAATTAGCCGAGAAGTTCTGGCCCGGTCCGTTAACCATGGTGTTGCCAAAAAGCAATATGGTTCCAGACATTGTTACCTCTGGCTTATCCACAGTGGGCATCAGAATGCCGTCTCATAAAATTGCTTTAGAATTAATACACAAATCCGACTGTCCGATTGCAGCGCCAAGCGCAAATAAGTTCGGGCAAATCAGTCCTACCACAGCAGCTCACGTAAAAAAGCAGTTACCAGATGTAGATTATATTATCAATGGTGGTAAGACAACCGTTGGGATTGAATCCACCATAATTAAACTTACAGATGACGGATTTCAAATACTCCGTCCTGGCATTATTACCAGCAAAGATCTGGAAGAGATTATTCCATTTGATGATGCTTCTAAAAAGGAAAAAGAAGTAGCTCCCGGCATGCAAAAATCACACTACAGCCCCCGGAAAAAGTTATTAATAGCCGATAAGAGTTCTTTGAATATAGACAAATCGAAAGCCGGGCTTATATCATTTTCCGGAGAACTGGAAAACGGTTACCGGAAAGTCATAAAAGTATCAGAAAGAAATGACCTGAAGGACTATGCCGTCAACATGTTTGAAGCCCTGCACTCTTTTGAAGACGATAACGATATAGAAATAATAATTGCCGAACCGGTTTGTGAAAGAGGCATTGGAAAAGCAATCATGGATAGACTGAGAAAAGCAGCATTTAACTGGAAGACAAAATAAAATGAACCCACCAGCCGCAAATTTTCAGAATATTCCCCTTTTCAGGAAAACTTTATCATACATCTTATCCCCTGTATTATCCTGTGAAGCCTGAAATTTTCTTATCTCAGTTCTTTTCCTGTTTTCTCTTAACAGTCTGATCTGGCAATTTTTTCTTCAGTCCCATCCTGCATTATCCTTTCCTGTTCATCATGTTGAAGACATTTCTTTTCCGGGTATCTTTAGTTTTTTCGGAGTCTTTATCCTGAAAATCCTTTGGCATCTTCTCTTTTCTTGCGTGTCATTTCTTTTCCAAAAGCATTCCCTCTTCTTTGCGTGCTCCTACTACAAATAGATTATAATAATAGAGTATAATTAAGAACTAAGGGAAGCAGAAGGCCGGCTAATTGCGTGTAGGCTTCGAGCTTGTCGCAAAGTCTGGCATCTGCTTCCTGGATGTTTAGCTTTAGATGTTTTCAGTAAATTAAAGGAGCCTGAAATATTTATTGTACAATTAAGCCGGGCAAAATTAAAAAGGGGAAAGCAGGAATCCAGCTGTTACCATACAAGCTCTTAGCCTATAACAGTCCGGATTTACTCCTGCTTTCCCGTTGCTCTCTTTTAACGAATCCCTGTTATTCTGTCCAAAGAACTATCTCTCATCTTTATGGTACAACTTTTTTTGCTTTTATCCAGTGACTTTTTACCGCACAATATTTTGTGAGATGTTTAGCCTCATAACAATACCAAAAGAAGCCGGGAAGGGAAGTGTTTCACAAGTCCTTCTTGCAGATGTTAGGATGTAAAGCCTGTCACAATGTGCGGACAATTGCTTTGTAAAGCTCCAATAAGTTGATTGGGCTCCGAGCTCGAGTGCAACAACGGAGAATGGGTAAAAAGCAAGCGGTGAACATTCCTTTCTACTTAATTAAAGGAGGAGACCATGAACAAGTGGTACATTGGCATTGACATTGCCAAAGAAAAGTTTGACGCGGCCTTGCTCCATGCAGACAAGGGGTGTATCAAACATGCCGTTTTTGAACAGAATTATGAGGGCTTTCACGGCCTGCTGAAGATGGTGAAACAGCACTGTGAAAACCCGGACCAGGTATGGATTGGTATGGAATCTTCGGGGCATTATCACTACAATTTGTTTGCGTTTCTCAGAGAAAAGCTTACTCCCAACATCACTATTCTCAACCCCATGATCATTGCCAAGTATTGTAAAGTGACCTTGCGACCCTGTAAAACGGACAAAAAAGATGCCGTTAAAATTGCCCGGTACCTGGTGGAAACGAAAGTCAAGCCAACGGTTCCCAGCAAAGTGTTGCAGCAATTGTCTTATTATGACAAAGAGCGCGAACACTATGTGACCAGGCTTGCCGAGTGCAAGGTAAAGATACGTTCCTGGCTGGCTTTAGGTTTTCCGGAATTAGAAAGGGAGATCGTTTCATTATCTTCGAGATACCTGATTACCTTTCTGGAAGAGTTCCCCAGTGCCCCCTCGGTAACAGCTATGAGCCGACGCCACTTCATCAAGAGGTTTCACGAAATGTTGCCTGCAAAAACAAAGAATATGAACCTCAAGCCGGAAGAAGTGTACTCATTGGCCAAACGCTCTATAGGCAGAGAATTTGAAGGGTACAGGAAACTGTTTCGCACGACGATTGAGATAATGTATACCTTGAAAAAGACGGTGCAGACTCTGGAACAGGAACAGAAACAGCTTTGCACAAAACATTATCCCTTACAGATGGCAATAGTTCAGAGCATTCCAGGAATAGGGCCTATTTCGGTGGTCTCTATTTTATCGCATTTACCGGCTATTGAAAATTTTGAGAGCCACCGAAAGGTGATCGCCTTTGTCGGGACGGATCCGGTTATTAGACAATCGGGAAAGTACCAGGGGCGCGGTCGTATCTCCAAAAAAGGTAATCCCCACCTGAGACGACGCCTGTATCTGTGTTCATTGCGAGCAATACAAACAGACGGCGTCTTTAAGGACTATTATCATCGATTGAGGGAAAAGGGCAGACCAGCCAGGGTCGCCCTGATTGCCGTTGCAAACAAGTTGCTCAAAATTCTCTATGCCCTCCTCAGTAAGAAGGAGATGTTTGACGCGAATTATCACCAAAG
>PWGE01000373.1 GCA_003554345.1 Candidatus Sumerlaeota bacterium
AATTAGAAGTTCTATAAGTGTAAATCCTCTCATCTGCATGGTGGGATTTATTATACTCAACATTTGATTGAAAGGCAAATATTATTAAAATGGTCAGGTACATGGTATTCAACCAAAGGCAGGAGAGAGGTGGCGTCAATACTTTCCGCAAAGATAAGAAAAGTTGCTGATAAAGGTAAAGCAGTGAATATCCGGTTGTTATCCCTGTCCCGGCAAGAAGAAGTTTGCATCTGTTCTTCTTCCCAAAAGCAGTGTGGTCTCTTTCCTATAACCTGTCCTTAAAATATGATAAAAAAAAATATGAGACTTGCCGAAAGCCGGCATGGAAATAAATTCATGAAGAGATTTACGGCGAATAGTCGTTTAATTGTTTCAGTTATCTTGCCAGAAACTAAAAACAAAGATGAACTTTTCTTAAGTTCGTGTATTATTTATTCCAGCAAATGACCTGAAAAAAGATGGGGTTTAAAGAACCAGGAGGAATTATGTTTGGCAGAATTTTTTTACGGAAGGAGGTCTTATTATTTTTTATGGTTTTATGGAGCATGTCACATATAAACGCTCAGCCTGTAATATCAGCTTCTGAGCAACAAATGCGTCTTGATCTCAACGGAAGCAGGGTTCAACAAAATGGTGATGCCTGGAATATTGAACTAAGAATGGCGGCCGATAATGATGTTCATCCAGATCTAGTGTACAGGCGGTGGTGGTATTGTCGTCTGGATAATCTGGACCTTGAAAAGGAAGAGAAACTCAATATAGAGATAACGAATGCCGGTTATCGGGACATCATATTGCCAGTTTGGAGCCTGGATGGCGCTCCTTTTGAGAGAGTGCCTTCCTCTGCTTTGCCTCAGCGAAGTGGTTCTGGTCCCTATACTCATTCCTTTACCCTTAAAGTTCCGCCGGGGGTGCAAACCGTCCGGCTGGCGAAGTATTTTCCTTATACCGTGGATGATAAAGATGCATTTGTTGATTCTATATATGACGATTCCCGGACGAAGGTATATGTCAGCGGATACAGTTATGAAGGAAGACCTATCCATCGCCTCGACATAACAAACCATGAGATGGATGATGAGGATAAATCCAGAGTCTGGATTCATGCTCTGGTACATCCAGGAGAAACACCGTCTGCATATGTCGTGGAAGGACTGGTGGATTTCTTGCTTTCAGATAACCCTCACGCTCGTAAGTTGCTGGATAATGTGATCTTTAATATTGTACCCATGGTGAATCCTGATGGAGTGGCGGCAGGCAATTATCGGACGAACACACGTATGACGGAAAAAAATCCTCACGGTGCTAATCTTGAAGAAGAATGGTCAGAACCGTGGGATTCAACAGAACCAGAAGTGACGGCATTACGAAAGGATATTGAAAAATTTATGGGGTCCCTTGATAAGCCGGGTTCAAATCCCATTGAAATCTTACTCAATGTCCATGCCTCTCATATGCGTAAATACCCCTTTCACTTTTTACATGAACCTTCCTGGGAAGAGCCGGGAGATTATGGGGTGAATCAGATGGTTCATAATCTGGGCGTAAAATGGATAGAACATTTCAAGGCAAGAAGCCCTTTTGTGGCTCATGGCAGAACATCTAAAAGCACTCTGGGCGAGGAAGAACGCCCTTATGTAGAGGGTATGATGTTTGATCGATGGAGCAGGCACGAAGAATGGGTGGAATATCCTCATTACAATCAGCCGGTGATGGCGATTACCTATGAAACTACATATATCAAAGGTCCTGATAAGAAAACCTGGAATACTCCTGACGACTTTCGGAATAATGGCCGGGAAATGGCATTGGCAATAGGAGATTATTTCGGCTTGTTTGAAGACAAGGAAAAGAAATAATGATGTTTGTTTCATATCTCTGAAAATAGAATCCTTGAAAAGATGTTTTACATCGATGATACGGGAATGAAGTCAAGATAAGTCCGGAAAGAATAAAAAACCAGAAAAATTGGCATCGATGGACATGATATGCAGGAGATCAGAAAAAAAATCATCTCATCAGATCCAGAAAAAGAGATTTAACAAGGATTGAGAGGATGAAATAGGATGCCAGAAAAAAGATGATGTTATCAGATCCTGGAAACAGAATAGTATCTTTTTTTCGTGCTTTTCGTGGTATATTCTCCTCTGAAAATAGAACTCTATAAAATACAAGGTACTTTAATAAAAATACTTAAACCTTACTATTGACTTGCTGCTTCCCAGGGAGCGCCGATCTCCGACTTACAGTTCACTCTGGCGGAATCGGCATCTTATTCTCATCATTGGTGACACCAGCCCTCGCGCTGGCGTGAATAACTCCTCTGAAAATAAAACTCTTTTGAGACGCAAAATATTGCGTCTCTACCCTGAGATAATTTGACGTGTCTTTCAAAATGTTTCTCATGGTCTTCCTGAAAGTTCACTCTGGCGGATTTGCGACTCCGCGTGATGCATTCTTTTCTGGGTTCTCTCTTTTTCAAAAAATCATTCCTCTGCTTTTTGCGTTCTTTCTTAACCTTTGCGGTCTTTATTCCCTATTTCTTTTCCGTGGTATCACTTTGCGGGCTTTGCGTGATACTTTTCTTTTTCTGGATTTTTTTTATTCTGAAAGTTCACTCTGGCGGATTCATCATTTATGGCGCCAACTCCTGAGTTGGCGTGAGGAACTCCTCTGAAAATAGAACTATTAGGGTCTGTCTGATTCCGTAGTCCTCTAGCTCCTATTGCTCATATTGGTCCATGTCAGTTTATTTGTTTTCATTATTGGTGGCGCCAGCTACTTGCGCTGGTGTGAATAACTCCCCAGTCTTGATTTGCCGACTTTTCAATTAAAAGTTTTTTCGAGCCTTTGATAGCCTTTCTCGGTATGATATAATATATAATTGAAAAATAGATGCGTTAAGGGCTGTTAACGAAGAATATATAAATAGTTCCTCTGGATATTTACTTCATCTGAACCTGAACCAGGTATTTCTCAGCTTTAAAAAGTATGGGGAAAAGTGATAATTATGACCGATACTCAGAAAGAATGGTACTATATCATAGATGATGAAGAAAAGGGACCGGTCACTGAAAGCGGGTTAATGGAAAAGTTTGAAAAGGGGGAATTAAACCGGGGTGTTCCTATCTTTTGCGAATCTATGAAAAGATTTGCCCCGGCCTCAAAAGTCGAACCGTTTAAAAGTTACTTCCTGAGAAAATCCTCTCCTTCTCAATTATCTGATAGCCCTTATACCACAATAATGGGCTCTTCTTCAGGGGAGAGAAGAGGGGCATTCATTCATCGTCCCTGGCTCCGGTGGTGGGCAAGGATATTTGATTATCTTTTATTTGGTTTTGTCAGCGCGCAGGTTGTTTCATTCATGGCACCCCAGTTCTTAGAATTAGAAGAGATTGTGCTGGCTATGATGGTTGTTTTTGTGTGGGTATTTATGGAAGCCCTCTTGCTTTCTACGTGGGGCACCACCCCGGGTAAATGGCTTTTGAAAATTACCCTCCGCGATTCCAGTAATAATATACTCTCATTTAATGAGGCTCTGAAACGCAGTTTTTATGTATGGTCTGCAGGAATGGGTATTGGTTATCCCATACTTTCTTTTGTCACGCTTCTATTTGGATATCGAACCCTCCGTACAGAAGGTATGACTCGCTGGGATGAGGCTGGTGGATTAGTAGTGACCCATCAAAAGGTGGGCATATTTCGTGCCGTGCTTACTATTGGCCTCTTCATCGCCTTAATATTACACCTGTAATTATCTGACCTGTTTTCTGGAGAAATGTCAGGTGTCTTCTGTATTTCTGATCATGGGTAAGATTGCGCTAAGGGGTTTTTACACCCTAACCTGGAGTATGATTATTATCGGACTAAGATCTTATAACGCTATTATAATATTCCCCGGTCATTATTTATAATCCGGGAAATGAATATTGATTTTTAATGTTGGAAAAGGCGTAAGTGAGGATAACTCATTCCACCCTCTATTATCCAGGTATTGTTAAAATCCCAGTTTTTAAAAGACTCCTGTTGACTCATTTCTTCAGGTGAAAGAGCTTCGCCTTTTCCTCTGTCAGGTTGGCGGGAAACGTCTCTATTGTAATAGCAATTTTCGATTTCACCCACACAGACACCGACAATACCGCCGCTATAATTTCCGGTAACTTCTCCTGCGGCGTAACAATTTTTCAGATGCGCTCTTCGGTTACGGCCTACCAGACCTCCTGTAATTCTGTCGGCTTGCTGAATGTCAACACGGGCAAAACTGTTCTCAATAAGGGCGTATGGAGGGTCTTCCGATGCAGGGTCATCACTTACGTAACCAGCCAGTCCTCCGACAATCCGGTCTCCTTCGATGGAACCGGTGGCATAGCTGGTAGATATCTGGCTGCCGGGGTCCATGAAAGCCACCAGTGATGCAGTTGCCAGTTTACCTGTAACATTTACGTCTTCCAGTCCTGTTCCTGTGATCTTTCCTTCTTCCCCGAGATAGGCAAAAAGAGCTACTGCCCTGTACCGGGGTTTATGGATGGTGAGATTTCGAATAATGTATCCGTCACCGTTATATGTCCCCTGAAAAGCCTGGTTTGCATGGTGGTGTAATTCCTGCCAGGATCCAATGGGTTCCCATTCCTTTTCCGCGAGGTCAATATCAGATATTTGCCTGAAATGGCTGTCCAGATGATTCCTCACATTATCCAGATGTTCGGCTGTTTCTATGAGATAGGGATCTTCTGAGGTGCCGCTTCCTCCTGCAAATTCTGCACCATTTAAAAAGAGAAAGAGAAAGAATATAGCAGAAAATGTGATAATCCTGACAATTTTTAATTTCATCGAACTCTCCCTGCATATTTTATGCTGTTTCTTTTTTTACTCCTCTGAAAATAGAAATATCCTGAGGATTCAGAATTCAGGAGACAGGAGTCAGAATGGGAAAGAACAACAAAAACAAGTTCTCGTCCTGGCATAAATAACTCCTCTGAATCTAAACTTTTCAAAATAAAATATACATTGGTAAAAAACCTTGTACTTCACTATTGTATTGCCGCTTTCCTGGGAGCGCCGATCCCCGACTTACAGTCCGCCTATGGCGGGATCGGCATCTTATTATGAAAGGTCACTCTGTCAGATTTACCTCTTTGCGACTCCGCGTGATGCATTCTTTTCTGGGTTCTCTCTTTTTCAAAAA
>PWGE01000287.1 GCA_003554345.1 Candidatus Sumerlaeota bacterium
AAGAAGTGAAATAACAGGGAAATACCTGGGTGGCCACCACTCCATCCACATCAGAATCATCAAAAAACTGAAATAAACGCTCATACCCAAAATTTACGAGACGATAAAACGACTCGAAATATCCGGAAAAATGCAATTTTTCTCTTTTCCCCCTGACTGACGAGTTATACAGTAAATCCCCGCTCAAAAATGCCATGAATTCTTTTTCAGAGATAAACTTCTTTCCCGAATACTGTTCATTTAAATACTGTTCAAGCTGTTCCATCGCATCCTTTTTAAAAATAAAATGCAATATCATGTTCACAAAGCTTATAAAAAAGCGACCTTTTACATTCTTTAAGTCTGACACATTAAATTTCCCGGAAAAGGGATCGTAAAGATACTTCCAGATAATACCATTTTCCCTGATCCAATGAAAATACTGATCTGAAAGAAACCTTTCTATTTCAGGAGAAACCAGTGAAAAGAAATTAATAGTAGAAACATCTACTTTATTCCCATAAAGCTCCTCAAGAGATTCTTGAACAGCATGGGCCACACGTCTATGGCCAAAGCCTATGAAAGAGGTTAAGATAATTATATTTTTGCTCATAGACTTTTTATTCTACCGTGCCCTCCAGGTTTCCTTTATTATACCTGATATCCATGAGAAATAATCCCTGGGGCTCAAGTGTTTTGCCGGCTTTATCCCGATCCCGGGAAGCCAATATCTCAGGAATACTTGCCGGAGAAAAAGCACCTCTTCCTACTTCCCACAAAGTTCCCGCGCTGATTCTGACCATATGGTGAAGAAACGATCGGGCTTTTATATCAAAAAAGATATGATTCCCCTCGCGCCATAGTCTGGCATGTTCTACCTTTATGAGCCCCCTATGAGCAGAACACCGGGAAGAACGAAATGCAGAAAAATCATTTTCCCCCCGGAAATAAGATATGGCATTCTCAACAGCATCCCAGTTAAAAGGTGGTTTAATCCAGAAAGTATACCTTCTTTCAAAAGGATCCGGTAAAGGAGCATAGTAAAAGCAATAGCGGTACCAGCGAAGACGAGCGTCCCGTCTTACATCGAAAAGCGGAGAAACTTCTTTCTCCGAATATACCACAATATCAGGCGGTAAAAGTGAATTAAGCGCTGTGATTAATTTTTCTCTCGGAAAAAAAGAGGGTAAAGCAAATGTAAAGTACTGGCACCTGGCATGCACACCGGCATCGGTTCTTCCTGCACCCTGAATAGGGGTATATTTTTTGAACAACCTGGTCAAACAATTCTCAATCGTCCCCTGCACAGTGGCTACATTGGGTTGTTTTTGCCATCCGGCATACCGGGTACCATCATAAGCAACCTGGCAACATATATTCACGCCCTGTCCTCCGGTGCCATTTCCAATGCCAGCTTATAGGCTTCATAAAGACTCTGTTCACTTGCTTTATTTTTCCCAACAATATCAAAAGCTGTCCCATGATCCACCGAAGTTCTTACAATGGGCAACCCTAATGTCACATTTACCCCGGAAAAGGCAAAAAATTCTTCAGTTTTTTTGAAATGAAGGGTTTTTACTGCTATATGGCCCTGATCATGGTATAAAGCCAGAATTATGTCAAAAGCCCCGTATTTCGCCCGGGCAAAAATTGAATCTGCTGATACGGGACCAAATACAGATATCTTCTCTTTACGCAACTCATTTAAAGCCGGTATAATAACATCTTCTTCTTCGGTTCCAAATCTGCCTTTTTCTGAGGAATGAGGATTGAGAGCGCATACCCCGATTCTGGGGTTTTTTATTCCCAACCCCTGCATTGTCTTATGGAGCAAGCGACAGGCCCATTGAATACCGGGAACCGTTATATATGAGAAAATATCCTTTAAAGCCATATGACATGTCAAATGTGCCACTTTAAGATCCTTGCAGAAAAGAGCCATCATATAATGGGTCGTGCCTGTTTTTTCCGCGTAAATCTCTGTATGTCCAGGATAAGAATACCCTGCCTTATGAAGAGACTGTTTACAAATAGGCCCTGTCACATTCGCGACAACTTTTCCCTTTAATGCCAGTTCAATGGCATCTTCTATATACTGATAAGCTGCTTTTCCACATTGGGCATCAACCTGTCCGGGTCTCATATCCCTGATATCCACCATATGACGGTCCCATACCAGTATCTCCTTACTATTCTGGGTAGAAAAAACTGATTTTTCCACCTCCTCCCATTCGGTAAATGAGCGTATACTCACATCCTTATAAAGATGCAGGTTTTTATAAAACTCCAGCACACTACTATCGCCGATAACCACCGGCCTGGCCCTCTCATAAAGAAAATGTCTATCATAAAGTTTGAGCAAAATTTCGGGGCCAATACCAGCAGGATCCCCCATGGTGAGTGCAATCCACTTCATTGCAACTCTTTCCTCCCGGACAGGTACGAATTCTTTTCGATAATATTCACCATTCTTTTCGCTGCACTCTTTTTCAGTTTGACCATATTCAATGTTTTATCAGTTCTTTTCTGAAGAAAGTCTTCTTCCTCCAGACAGTTCTCAAGGAATTGTACTGCCTGAGAAACATTCTCACATTGATACCCCCCACCTGTCCGAAGTGCCAGTTCCAACATGGGCTTTTGTTTGAACATATAGGGACCAAAAACAGGATAACAGCCGGCTGCTGCTGGTTCTAAGATGTTATGTCCCCCTATGGATACAAAAGAACCCCCGATAATTCCCACTTCTGATATATTATATAATCGGGCAAGTTCTCCCAGGGTATCTACCAGTATTAAGGAAACAGAGTGGTTTTGATTCTTTTGAGAACGAAGGGTATATTGCCATCCTTTTTGACGAAACACTTCCTCAACTTCAGGTACACGATCTGGATGACGTGGCACTACCAGAAACTTCAGCCGGGGATACCGCCTGAGCAGAGGGGTGAGTGCCCCCAACAACATTTCTTCCTCTCCCCGGTGGGTACTTCCCAGGATAACTGTGAAATCATTTTTCTTCAACAATAATTCATGTCTTAACGCCTCTTTTTCTTCTTCCTGTAATATGACACCCGGGTTATCAAACTTAATATTCCCCATACTAAATACCCTTGAAGAAGCCAGTCCAATTGAAGTAAATCGCTGCACTTCCGTTTCATCCTGGGCACATATTCCCTGGATAGCAGGCAAATAGTTTTTCCAGAAAAAATGAAGCTTTTTATAAATACGAGCTGTTTTTTCTGATAAACGGGCATTGACCAGAAATACAGGCAATTTATTGCGACGGGCGTAATATAATAGTCCCGGCCAGAGTTCGGTTTCCATAATAACAATCATATCAGGCTTTACTTTTTTCATAAAAGCCCGGATGGCAAACTGCAGATCCCATGGAAAGTAGGTTATTGTTTCCATATGGGAAGAATAATATCGACAGGCAGTTTCATAACCGGTTTTCGTGGTCACCGTCATTACAAGACGGGCCCGGGGAAATCTTTCCTTAAGCTCTTTTACCAGTGATTCCACAGCCATCGCCTCTCCCACAGAAACACAATGAATCATTATACGCCCCCCTCTTTCCCTGGAATAGGGCTCAAGAACAGGCTGTGAAAATCCCAGCACACTACCAAGGTAACCAATGCCCTTATTCTTCTTCAGAACATACAAGAGCACAACCGGGAAGCCCAGAAGCAATACAAACAGGAGTATAAGATTATAAAGTAAGGTAAACATTCTATATAAAAAAAGAGCGGGATACGGGATTCGAACCCGCGACCACCAGCTTGGGAAGCTGGTGCTCTACCATCTGAGCTAATCCCGCTTACGTTAGCAATGAATATTTAAATTCATTTTATCTTATTGTCAATTTTTGTGAGGCTGGCCCCGGGAAAGATCCAGAGAAAAAGGTCCTTTTTATTATACGCTTCTCGAAACACCACATAATCGAATCAATCAAGCCATTCGGTGTCATCATCCTCTTCAACTATAATGTTTGGCTTCTGATGCGAGAGTCTCTCCCCAATCAGCGCGAGGTTATACTTTTTTCGAATTCTCTCATAACTGTTCCTTTTTCTTTTAACTGCCGGCGGTGAATATTCAAAATAAGAACGAATATTTTTGAGCACCAGCTCAGGAGTGAAAGGTTTGGTGATAAAAGAAACCGCTCCTAACACATAACCATGCTTTTTATCAGACATGTTATCCTTTGCCGATAAAAACATGACAGGGATATTTTTAAAACGCGGATTTCGTTTGATAATCTGGCAGAACTGATAGCCACTTAAACGCGGCATCATGACATCCAGTAAAATCAAATCAGGTTCAAAAGCCGGTAAATGCCTGATGGCATCTACAGGATTGTCCATAACTATCACTTCATATTCGTCTTTTAAAATAATATACAAAAGCTCAAGCGTATCTTTTTCGTCATCTACTACCAGGACTCTCCATTTGGGTTTCATAATAATACCCCCTCTTTTTAAGGATCTCATCTTTCATTTTAATCCCCTTTTTCTAATTTGTCTAAACATTATTGATATTTTCCAGTTATTGATTAGAATAGTCTGAATTTAAATGTTTATCATCCCGGAATAAAAGAAGAAAATGGACTACAAAAGTTCTGTAGAGGAATATCAAAAACTATTAAATAGTACCTCCAACCGAAAAAAAGAGTGTCTCTCTTTTGCTCATTTCCTGGAGGAACATACCAACTGGTTAACAGCACCGGCCAGTACACGTTTTCATCTGCCTCAAAAAGGAGGTCTGCTCTTTCATAGTGTGGGAGTATGTAAAAATCTTCTCAGACTCAAAGAGCTTTTAGCGCCGACTATTCCCGATGATTCGTGCATCATTTCCGGTTTATTTCATGATGTGGGGAAAGCGGGCTTGCCCCACAAACCCCTTTACCATGAAAATACGTCGGAAAATACCCGCTCTTTTCCCTTTAAAGTCAATAAGGAGCTCAGTTCCACCGCCGTTGCTATGCGCAGTGCCTATCTCCTGGCTCGTTATTTACCCCTTGCTCCGGAAGAACTGCAGGCAGTACTCTATCACGATGGGCAGTATATACCAGAGGGAGAGTTTATTGCCCATCAGGAAGAGGCTCTTACCCTTCTTCTCCATTGGGCAGACTACTGGACCGCTCATATCGAAGAAGAAGGACATCCAATCAGAATCTCCTCTTATTCTGAATCTTAG
>PWGE01000241.1 GCA_003554345.1 Candidatus Sumerlaeota bacterium
AATGCTGCAGATATATAACAGCCTGACCAGACAACTCGAAGAATTTCAACCTCTCTACAAGGACTATGTAACCTTTTACAACTGTGGTCCTACAGTTTATGATTTTTTCCACATAGGCAACGCCCGCAATTTCATAACTTTTGATAATATTCGTCGGTACCTCATCTATAGAGGGTATAAGGTGAAATTTATTCAGAACATCACCGATATCGAAGATAAAATCATACGCAAAGCCCGTGAAGAAAAAGTGCCCGTCGAAAACATCACAGAAAAATACACCCGCTATTTCTTTGATTACCGCAATAAACTTGGCATATTACCGGCTGATTATCACCCCCGTGCCACCGAAATGATCCCCTTTATGATTGAAATGATTAAGGGTTTAATAGAGAAAGGATTTGCCTATGAGAAAGGGGGTGACGTCCTTTTTTCTGTGGCCGCTTTTAAAGATTACGGAAAACTCTCCGGAAAGAAAATTGAGGATCTCAGGGAGGGCGACCGCAAAAAAGTAAAAAAAGAAAAAGAAGCTGCCCAGGACTTTGTCTTATGGAAAAGCTATAAACCCGGCGAACCATACTGGGAATCCCCCTGGGGGAAAGGACGTCCCGGGTGGCACCTTGAATGCTCCGCCATGTCAATGAAGTATCTTGGTGAGACCATTGATATACACGGCGGCGGAACCGACCTGCAATTTCCTCATCATGAAAATGAAATTGCCCAGAGCGAGGCTTATACCGGTAAACCATTTGTCAAATACTGGCTACATAATGGTTTTCTCATCATTGACGGAGAAAAAATGTCTAAATCACTGGGCAATTTTTTCATGATTAAGGACGTTCTTGACAATTATTCTCCTCAAACCATTCGTTTTTTTATGTGCATGTCTCATTACCGCAAGCCTCTTGAGTACCGTAAAGGAATATTAACCAACGCTCAAAAAGGCTTCAACCATATTAAAGACTGCTATCAGTTTTTAAAAGAGCATTTTTCTCAGACTGAATCCCCTCCCTTTATCCTCTGTGATGAATTATTACATTACCAGTATCTGCTCCCATCAGAACTGGAAAACTTTTTCAAACAGCTCTTTGCATACAAAGATGAATACGAAAGCGCCATGGATGAAGACTTCAACTTCCCGCAGGCTGTGGGGGCCCTTTTTAATATAACAAAATTCTTGAACACCCATCTGAGAGAGGACAATGTGTCCCATCTTCCTCAAAAAGCCGCCTATGGCTATGCCTTGCTTGACAAACTGGCAGGTATCCTTGGTTTAGGTGATCCGGATTATGAAAAAGGGACCTCAAAAGACGATAAGACAATGGACGACATTATGGAGATTCTTCTTTCTACCAGGCAGCAATTACGTAAGAATAAAGAATTTGCACTGGCAGATTCCATACGCGATCGTTTAGAGAAAAGCGGTATAACCATAAAAGATTTCCCCGATAAAACAACATGGAGCCGGTAAAGGAATGGCGTTTATTCGTTATCCCCGGTGGTTGGAAGTCAGCGGTCTACCTCAATTGTTAAACGAAGAAGCCCCCCCACACGGGTATTTTATCTTTAAAAAACTGGTAGAAATGGATCTTTACCAGAATGTTTCGCCGGATATAATAGAAACCTCCCTTCATCAGCTGAGCAAATTTCTGGGACTCTCTATGAACAATATTGAGCAAATGCTGAAAACACTGGAATCATCAGAGTATATAAAAATATTCTGGGGAAATATTCCCGAAGAAGAACTCTTCTTACGAATCATAATTCCTGTCAAAACCCCGCAATCACCCTTTGAAATACCTGAAACAGAAGGAGGATACAAGGAACGTCCTGAAGAGCAGGTTCCTTATTATCATGTCCCTGATTTTGATCCTGACAGCAGCGATTTAGACCGTGATGATTACTTTCAGACAAAGCTGGAACATGTCACCAATTGGTATGTTCAAATTATCAAACCAGATCTCAATCCTATTGTATTGCAAAAAATTCACTATCTCTGTCAGAGCTTTTCCTATCAGGATTTACGACAGGCTTTTTTAAATGCAAGAAAAAATAAAGTGAGGTCACTCGAATGCTTGATGAGAGAATTATACAGTTACAAAAAGCGGTAGAACAACCCTGTCCTGAATGTAACGGAGAAGAATATATTATCAAGGATAACCGGGCCATTCCCTGTGAATGCCGCCACCAAAAAAAGCTTTTGAAATCCTTTAAATCTGCTGAAATTCCCCCTAAGTATGAACATGTGACAATAGAAAATTTCAAAGAAATCAACAGTACCTGTGCAAAACTTAAAACCATGGCAAAAAGATATGCCGAGAACTTTACACCTGGTTGCACAGGTTTTCTATTTAAGGGTAAAACCGGTTCGGGAAAAACACATCTGGCTGTTTCCATTCTAAAAGAGCTCATTTTTAAAGGATACAGCGGCCTGTACACAAACACCGTGGACTTATTACAATTCATTCGTTCTGTTCAGTTCAATGCCTGGAAATATGATGAACTTACAGAAATGATGGACCATATTCTCCAGCAGGATTTACTGGTACTTGACGACTTAGGGGCGGAAAAAGTTACCGACTGGACCAGGGAGCGTTTATATTCCCTGATCAACAAATTATATGAAAATAACAAAACCATTATTGTAACCAGCAACATTGACTTGCACGAACTTTCCCTGCGATTGGGAGACCACACAGTGTCCCGGTTATGTGAAATGTGCATGCACGATACAAAATTTCCGGACAAGGATTATCGGCGGGTATTCTTAAGACATTTTCTGTAAAACAGACAAATATCCAAAAGGTAAGGTCCTTTATCATCAGCTTATTCAAGCTGGCAAGTACCCTGAAAGAAAACGCTTTACCCTGAACAAGAAAAGAAGGTTAAAAAAATTCAGTACAAAGAAAGATTATACAGAAAGAGGAGAGACCTATGAAATTCAAGTATGCTATTGGAATCGACGGCGGAGCCACTAAAACGAGGGCAGCTCTGGTAAACAGCGAATAACAGATTGTAAAAGAGCTCACCCGTCGTGAATCAGCCAATTATCATGCTAAAGGAATGCCTGCTATCGCCAGGATGATTAACAGCCTTATTGATGAATTATTGAAAGAAAGTCCTTCCATTGATCCAGAAGATATTTCTTTTGCATGCCTCGGAGCTACCGGCCTATCCACCGAAGAAGAATATCGCCGGATGTCTTCTGAATTGAACAGTTTCTCTCATCCCTTTCCCTTTGTTGCCACGAATGATGCTATTACCGCTTTACTCGGGGGGACGGAGCAAAATTATGGAGTACTGGTTATTGCAGGTACCGGTTCCATTATGATGGGCATTAACACAGAAGGCACCATCGCCCGCGTTGGTGGCTGGGGAGCCCTGCTGGGCGACGAAGGCAGTGGGTATTATATTGCTGTCGAAGCTTTACGGCTTGTTTGTAAACAGGCAGACGGACGTCTGCAACTTACTCCCCTTCGGGAAGAGATATATAAATTACTGGGGGTTGAAGATATCTATGGTTTGAGATCATGGGCTATCCAGGTGGGATTTGAAAAAGATAAGATAGCAGCAGTAGCCCCTGCGGTTTTTCAGGCATACCGTAGAAATGACCGCTATGCAGAAAACATCCTGTTGACACAGGCAAAAGAACTGGGTATAGGAGTTTATACCATCATGAAACATCTCGCCTTTGAAAACAGTCCGGTAGAAGTTGTAGCCGCCGGGGGAAATCTTATACATAATAAGGACTACTATTCAATGGTAGAAAACGAAATACAGAACCTTAACCAGCAGGCAAACCTGATCGAACCCCGACAATGTTCATGCACAGGTGCTGTTAAATTTGGTCAACATTACAGTCCTCCTGAAACAGAGCAGGCTTAAGGAACTGTTTTAACTTATACATTTTCAAGGCAAAACTGATGAACGACAATCTCTGTTCGTATAAACATAAAAAAATATGAGATGGTCTGAACCCTGTATTTCTGTTATCATTCCCACGTTCAATCGTGCCCCTGTTTTAGAAAGGGCAATACAATCGGTCCTCAAGCAGGAGTACCGTCATTTCGAACTTATAGTAGTAGACGACTGCTCTCAGGATAACACCGGCTGCATATTAAAAGAGTACCAGAATTCACTCCAGGCTGTCAGGCACCCCTTTCATTGTGGTGTCAGTGCCGCCCGCAACACCGGAATTCTCAGAGCAAAAGGCTCTTATATCGCCTTTCTTGATTCTGATGATGAATGGCTTCCCTCCAAACTTTCCCGCCAGGTACGGTATCTTCAGTTACATCCTCACTTCAAGGTTCTTCAAACGGAAGAAATCTGGATTCGAAATGGGAGGCGGGTCAATCCCGGGAAAAAACATGCCAAACCTGAAGGGTATATCTATCTAAAAAGTCTCCCACTTTGTAAAATAACCCCCTCTTCTGTACTCATTCATTATTCTGTACTGCAAGAGACAGGTCTTTTCGACGTAACTTTTCCAGCGTGTGAAGACTACGAACTATGGCTGCGCATTACTTCACGATATCCGGTGGGTCTTGTCAAAACCAAAGAACTCATTAAATATGGGGGACACAATGATCAACTATCCCGCACCACTCCCTGCCTTGACCGATGGCGTATCCTGGCACTATTACGAGCTATAGCTGATGGAAACCTGAATAACCGGGAAACATACCGGACCTGGAAAGAAATTTGCAGCAAGACTCAAATTTATGTACAGGGATGCCGAAAACACGGCAATATTCAGGACTGGCATTTTTTTGAAGGAATTCTTCAGCTGGCACAGGAGAAGCTTGCCACCTTTAACATATTGTAAGAATTCAACATAGCGCAATCAGTATGATAATGCTCAGTGGTTAAGACAAAAGCGCCTCTTTCAAATGACAACGCCTTTTAAAAGCGATACTACGGAATCAGGTACCAGGGAAGTTCCTCATGCTGTTGCAGACATCAGCACCTCTAATAATGAATCCGCCAGCGTGAACTTTCAGAATAAATATGACAAACCCCCGGAATAAAAATGTATCACGCGAAGTCAACTATACTGAATAGAATAATTACCTTTAACCACAAAAATTATCAGAGTATGTTCCTGGACTGTCCGAATAGGATCTTTTAACAGAGAAAAAGTCCTTTTTTTTGTCAAAACCTGC
>PWGE01000051.1 GCA_003554345.1 Candidatus Sumerlaeota bacterium
GGCAGGTATGGACATTTTTGCTCCAGAAGGCTCCATGGTTGTTGACATCGGCGGAGGAACTACTGACATCGGCATTCTTTCCTTAGGTGATCTCGTTGTATCCGAATCAATCAAAATAGCCGGCAATCACTTAGACAATGAAATCATGAAATACATGAAACAGGCATATCATTTGATGATCGGACCAAAAACTGCAGAAAAAGTAAAAATCCAGTTAGGTACGGTAAAAGAAAAACTGGAAAACGACAAAGAATTTACTTTTGCAGGACGGGACCTGAAAAACGGACTTCCAAGAAGGGTAACCATCAAACAGTCTGAAATTAGGCATATATTTTTAGAGGCGTTTGATGCAATCGACAACACAACCAGGAAAGTGCTTATGAGCGCACCCCCTGAACTTTCTTCTGATATTTACCGGAAGGGGATTACAGTAAACGGCGGCGGTGCATTAGTTGATGGGATTAAAGAGCATTTGGAAAAATCACTTTCATTAAAGATTAATATCGCCCCAAACGCGTTAACCTCAATTGTTGAAGGATCAAAGATCCTTCTGAAAAATCGGGGAAATTATCTTGTTAAGCCCTTAGATTAAGAGGAAAAAACACAAGGAGTCTTGATATGGCAGAAGAAAAACAATTAGGAATAGGAATTGATTTCGGTACGACCAATTTGCTGGTATATGTCCAGGGACATGGAATCATATTTAATGAACCTTCCGTGGTTGCCTTTGATATTGAAACCGGAGAAATTATTGCAGGCGGGAAAGACGCTTTTTCCATGATTGGAAAAACTCACAGTAAAATAAAAGTCAGCAAACCGCTGCGCGAGGGTGTAATTTCTGACATGGATGCTGCAAAGGCACTATTAAAATTTGTATTCCAGCGAGTGCAGACCCTGAAAAGCCTGAAAAACTCATTATGTCTGATCTGCTGCCCTTCCGAAGTAACTCAGATTGAACGAGAAGCCCTCAAAGACCTTGCTCTTCAGATGGGAATCACCGATGCATTTATTGAAGAAGAAATCAAATCCGGGGCCATCGGTTCAGGAATAGATATCTACAGCCCGGAAGCAGCTATGGTTATTGATCTTGGCGGCGGCAGTACAGATGTCGGGGTTCTTTCGTTAGGAGATGTAGTATTATCCAAATCAATACGGATTGCTGGGAATTATATTGACCAGGAAATCATCAAATTTGTTCATAAACAGCATAATCTTGTTATAGGCCCAATTACTGCAGAGCAGATAAAAATTTCTGTTGCTACCCTTATTCCGAATGATAAGGAAAGAAAGATAGAAATATCAGGCCGGGATCTGGTAACTGGCTTGCCTTCAGCAGTTACTATTTCATCTAAAGAAATTTTTGAACTTCTCCTTCCAATTTATGGAGAAATTACCAATGTTGTATACACCGTTCTTGAGCAGACTCCTCCTGAATTGGCATCAGATATTGTCAAGAAAGGGATTATCATTGAAGGAGGAGGGGCCTTAATTCCCGGTGTGAAGGAATACTTCGAGAAGGCTTTGAATCTAAAGGTACGCATTGCGCCGGAGCCTTTGCGAGTTGTTGTTGAAGGAACAAAAGTTCTGCTGAAAAACAGGGGAAGCTACCTGGTGAATCCCCAGGATTAGCAGAAATGATAATCTACTAATAAATGTGTGAGGTATACCATGTTATCACTGAAAAAAACTTTTTCCGGTGTTTCCAGCACTACCAAAGAGGATAGGAAATTTGAAGAACCTCAACAGAATAATGACATTACTCATATTGGTATTGATTTGGGAACAGTTAATACAATTTTATATATCAGCGGCAGCGGAATTGTCTTTAATGAACCAAGTGTTGTAGCTTTTGATAAAGACACAAAAAAAATTATTGCTGTTGGTCATGATGCAAAAAAAATGATTGGGAAGGCCCATGATAAAGTAGAAGTTGTTCGACCGTTGACTCATGGTGCTGTATCTGACAAAACAGCTGCCCGGGCTTTTCTTGAACATATCATTTTGAATTCTCCAAGGCAGGACATAAACAAACAAAAGGCAACTGTTTTGATCTGCTGCCATGCAGATTTATCAGCTATTGAAAGAAAAGCACTTCGAGAACTTGCTTCAAGCTTCGGTATTACCGATGTACTGGTAGAAGAAGAAGTAAAAGCCGGAGCCATAGGTATGGGCGTGGATATTTTCCGCGCAATTGGGACGCTGGTTATCGACATAGGAGGAGGGTCTACAGATATTGGAGTCCTTTCGCTTGGAGATCTTGTTGTCTCCCGTTCAATAAAAATTGCTGGTGCAACATTTGATAATGAGCTGATAAAATATTTAAAATTCAAGCGAAATTTTGAAATTGGACCTTCTTCGGCAGAGGAACTGAAAATCCAGCTTGCAACAGTGAAAAACGAAATAAAGGACGACAAATCAGCAACTGTTTCAGGAAGAGACCTCCGGCACGGTCTGCCGGGAACTATTACGGTAAAACAGACCGAAGTCAGGGATGTATTGATGAAGTCCTTCCGTACTATTGTCGGAGAAGTGTTTAAAGTGCTTGAAGCATGCCCCCCAGAAATTTCCTCAGACATTATGGACACCGGGGTATGCATTAACGGCGGCGGATCGATGATAGACGGAGTCAAAGAATTTTTTGAAAACGAGCTAGAACTTCCTGTCATGCTCTCTGCCGAGCCGTTAACTTCAATAGCAATGGGAACCAAGGTACTCTTGAAGAATCGCGGCAACTATTTAGTTAAACCTTACGATTAAATTGGTCCTTCAAAGAAGTACCTCCATGAGTCTGCCCCTGCCCGTATTACGGGCGGGGGCTTTTCCTTGGCTCCCAAAAAAATTGTAACATAGATTACAGAATTTATCTTCCTGCATGCATATACTTTTCTCATATATTTTAACGAAATAAGTGAGGTTTAAGTATATGTGCAATTCATTTTCAGAAAAATCCCGTGAAGAACAACTGAAGGAAATTATATATCGCATCCACGATGGGGAGAAAATTAATGACTTGAAAAAAGAGTTTCAATATTTGCTGAAGCACCTTTCTGCAGAAGAAATTACTTCCATGGAACAGTCCCTTTTACAAGAAGGGGTTACACCGGAAGAAATCAAGAATCTTTGTGATATCCATGTGGAAGTTTTTGAAGACTCTTTGAAAAAGAATATTGAAAAAGAAAAAGAGCATACTCATCCGGTAACAGTCTTCAAGCAGGAAAACCGGGAACTGGAAAGCCGGCTGAAAGAAATTAAAAAAATTCTCAAAAATTTCAAAAAAACACAAAATCCGCAGACATATGAACAGCTCCAGCTCTCAGCAAATCAATTAAAAGAATTTGAAAAGCATTATATTAGAAAAGAGAATCAGCTGTTCCCTCGTCTTGAAGCGGCAGGGTTCACTGGTCCTACAACCGTAATGTGGGGAAAGCATGATGAAATACGGGGAGAACTAAAGGCATTTCTTAAATTACTGAACAATGCTGACTCTGCAGCAAGCAGTAAAGAACTGAGCAGCCGTTTTTCTGCTTTATCAAAGAAAATGGAAAAGATGATCTTCATGGAAGAAAAAATCCTCTATCCTGCCTCATTAAAAAAGCTTACTGATAAAGACTGGGATCAAATTCGGAAGGAAGAACAGGAAATCGGTCTTGCATGGCTAGCTCCAACTCATCAGGAAAAACAAATGGATTCTCAGTTGCCTGATTCCTCGGAATTAGTTTACAATACTAGCGAGGAGGATATGATGAATAAACTTATCCAGATACCGCTTCATGAAGGTATTGTAACGCAGCAGCAGCTTGATCTTATGCTTCAGGCTCTTCCGTTTGACTTGACCTTTGTCGATGAAAATGACCAAGTGAGATATTACTCAGCCACCGACGACAGGATTTTTCCTAGAACACCTTCCATTATTGGCAGAACAGTCCAGAACTGTCACCCGCCGAAGAGTGTGCATATAGTTGAAAAAATAGTTGCTTCTTTTAAAAACAAAGAGAAAACTAGTGCAGAGTTTTGGATTGATCTTCAAGGAAGGAAAGTGCACATCCGGTACTTCCCTGTCTATGATGCCTCAGGGAACTATCGCGGGACAATTGAAGTTTCTCAGGATATTACAGACATCCAGAAGCTGGAAGGGGAAAAAAGACTTCTTGATTGGGAATAAGCATCACTTTCCTGATGCACTGTTCCCATTTTGTGTTTTTTTGTCATTCTGCTCTTTCCGTTCGGTTAAAAATTTAGTATCCTTTGACACACGGTCTTTGATCAATTTCGTGAATCTTTCATCTTTTCTTTTGTCTTTCATCCATACGAGCATTCATGATCTCACAACCCATCATTGATCAAAAATATTTTATTTGAGGTGACTATGCAAGTAGCAGAAAACACGGTAGTAAGTTTAAATTACACATTAAAGGATGATAATGGTACAGTACTTGATTCTTCTGAAAACAGAGAGCCGCTTACCTTTATCGCAGGAAAAGGAATGATTATTCCCGGCCTGGAACAAGCAATTATGGGTAAGGAAAAGGGAGAAGAACTCTCAGTAACTGTTAACCCTGAAGATGCTTACGGAGAATACAATGAATCTATGACGATTGATGTAAACAAAGATCAGTTCCAGGGTGATGCTGAAATAACTGAAGGGATGCAGGTACAAGCTCATAACAAGGACGGCAGTACACAAGTACTTACTGTTAAAGATGTACAGGATGAACAAGTGACCTTGGATGCAAATCATCCCCTGGCAGGTCAAACACTGTATTTTGATGTTTCAATTGAAGATGTCAGGGAAGCTACGGACGAAGAACTGGAAAACAACCAGCCGTCCTCATAGGTTCTGTGAAAAGCGGGGAATTACATGCTGTTCCCCGCTTTTTTATCTTCCGTTTGCTGCTCATAGCAGCTCATTATGCATATGTAAGAAATCACATATGTCCCCCTAAGCATCATAGTCTGCTCTGAATATTTGGAATTAAAACACTTTTTTTAACATATGGGGTTTCATGACCCGGGATGCAGCTGCCGTAAAAAATACTAATCTACCTAAAATCCGTTGATTTTACAACCATGAATCTGTATCGACCCCCAGCTGCGCCAAAACTTCCCGCTGTTTTACCGTAGATTCAGTAATAAGCGAAC
>PWGE01000335.1 GCA_003554345.1 Candidatus Sumerlaeota bacterium
CTTTCCTGCACATCGCCCAGTCTTGTATAATCAGCATCAGCACGCAATTGGGGAAGTATCTGAGAAAAAGACTCCTGGATCATCCCTTCGGCTATTGCCTTTTCCTGTAATACAGAGCGAAGTGATTGGTTATGAACAAGGGCTGTCTCCAGGGCTTCTTCCAGGGATAATTCTCCTTCCATAAAAGGCTGGCGTTTTTCTTCCTTTTCACGCTGCTCATACCATTGACGGTAAGTTTGCTCTCTCTGTCTGCGGACATTACCATAGTAATCTTCATGCCTCAGTGCGCAACCACTCAGAACAAAAAAGAGCATCACAAATGATACTATAAAGAACGAAAAACCAGGGAAACGCCTGCAGGTTAAAACCATCTTCATCATTGTTGCTCCTTTACCCACTCTTTTCCGGGAGTAAGTGAGTTCAGAACTATTTTCGAGACCTGTTCTATCGAAGCTTCCGGAGATCTTTCAGGGAATTGCCACATCCAGTAACACATGAAAGAGTGGGTAATACCATCGATCATTAAGACGAGATAAAGAGGGTCTTCTTCTATAAAAATCCCCCCTGTAATACCTTCCTGTATCTTCCCTGACATGCTCTCCAGATATTCTTCATATAATCGGACACAGTCTGCAGGTATATTTAAACTCTCATCTACCCGTACTTTATGAAGTGTCTCAAAAGCCACTTTAAAAAACCCATGGTGCTTTGCATATGATTCTAACCGCAACCTGACCAGCTCTTTTATGGCACGATAAGGGTCTTGTGGCGTCATTACCCGGGCGTAGAAACCATCCATAAATTCATTAATCAATGAACCGAACAGTTCATTGAAAAGGTCATTTTTCCCCTTAAACATATTATAAAGGGTTCCAACGGCGAACTCGGCTTCCATGGCAATCTCTTCAACAGTTGCATAGTGATACCCCTTTTTGACAAACACCCGTTCTGCCGCATTCATAATTTCCTGCCTGTGCCGCAAACGCTCCCTCTCTTTACGAGAGAGCCGAACTTCTGTCTTTTTTCGCATAAGATTAACCTCATATAATAAAAACTCATCAGAAATAACCACTATTCATCAAATGAATACAGATTCACATTTAAGCAAAATGCTCTCAGAATGCAAGAGCTCATAATCAAAAAGGATGTAACAAAGATACTGTATCTTTAGCCAGAAACATTCATTATATAACCAGTTTTGAGCATACTGCCAGAAAATTTGTTACAGCAGGCTTGTTTTGTATCATCCATGATAATTTTTGTACTGACACGCCAGAAATCTGCTTATCAGGTTCGACTATACCAGGAAAGGCTGCTCTGCTCTTTTGATCTGCTGTCAACATGATTTCTTATTTCAATGGCCTTTATCGCTGATAACTCCAAATACTTTCTGATGAAATATACAGATGTCACTGCAATTCCCCATTTTACACTTTCCTCAGGGAAGATACTGACAGTATTAATCACCAGTTTATCTTCAAACCGGGAAATATAACTATTTATTGCTTTTATTCTTGACAATGCTAACATACGTAAAATTATTGTTGGGGGGAATATATAAATGAGAAAGACAGCAACTATTTTTCTTATTTTCTTTGCTTTATTTCTGGCAAGAGGAGAAGAACAGCGTTCTTTATTTTTACCTGTAGATATTTATGAGGAATATGAAGAGGGAAATATAGACAACTGGGTTAATTTAATAAGCAACCAGGGGTGGAACGAGGTATATATTCCCGTATATAGCGGCGAAAAAGCTTACTGGCCCAGCCCCACCTATCAGGCTCATAATGGTCCTATTCACTCTGAAAATGATATTCTACGCAGTATTATAAAAGCATTCCAGGAAAATGATATACGAGTAAGTGCCTGGTTTAAAGGAGGTTTACAAGTCAGTGGAGAAGTCCATCCTCTTTATCAGGCAAATTCGGAGTGGTTCTCCCAAACTTCACAGGGAAATTCTTTAACAGAAGATAAAAGATACATTTCTCCTGCCAGTCACGAGGGCATGCAAATGCTGAAAGACATGATTCATGAGTTAGTCAGAGACTACCCTATTCACGGCATTGGCATCGATAATTTCACGTGGGGTTCTGTTGATCTTGGCTATGGGGAAAAGACACTCGCCCGATATCGTGACTCATACCACCTACCTCCAGATAGTACCATTGATTTTGAAGATGACCAATGGCATACTTTTCGCCAGAATCTTTTAAACAGGCAACTTAAAGAAATCTATCGGTTGATCAAAGCAGTAAATCCTTACATCCATGTTTCCGGGATTGCTCATAGTTATGACGATACAACAACCAACCTGCAACCCTGGAAAAGATGGTTAAAGGGTGGTTATGCCGACAGCATTATTATTCCTTTAAGGGAAACAGAGAAAGAAGAAGTATCAGAAGAAATTGAAAGTAACCAGACATATGCCGGGCCTTTCAGAGACAAAATCTATTTTTCACATACACCTGGCGACCGGTTAAAAGATGACCATTTTATTATTCAGCCACAATCATTGGATAAGGTGGAAAACATTGAAGATTTACCCTGGGATGAGATTATAGCCCATCCCTATCACACAAACCGCCTTCAGCGCAAAATTTTAACTGTGGAAGACAGTGCACGTGCTCTTATTGCCGGTGAGTGGCAAAAATCAAGTAATACTCATTCCCTGAGTAATGAATTCATAAAAACCGGAAACGAAACCACCAGTGTATTTGCGTGGCTTACTTCTTTACCGCAGGGAGGGACCTATAACGTTTATATTTTCATTCCCGAACTGGAAAACAAGCATTCAGAAGCACAATACCGCCTTTCTCATGACTCTGGATCTGAAATTCTTACTATTGATCAAAGTGCCGTTCAGGGAGAATGGTTGAAATTGGGTCAATGGGATTTCCCTGAAGATGAACGGATCACTCTACTCACATTGAGTAACGAGGGCGTTCCTGAAGATAAATATGTGGTAGCAGATGCCATTAAACTGGAACATGTGCCTGTAGAACCGGAAGTTCGGGCCGCCTGGACCAGTCGCTATCAATGGACGGCAGAAACAGTAGAAGAAAGCAAGCAAAATATTCGCGAACAAATGGAGCGACTCAGAGAATATAATTTTAATGCAGTAGCTTTCCAGGCACGCCCTTGCATGGAAACCTATTATCCCAACCCCTATGAACCCTATTGCGGGGAATTCTGGGACTATGAATCTCCAGGAATCGACCCTGAAACCGGAGAAGAATTTGATGCTTTGGAGTATGCTATAATCCAGGCTCGTTTAAACGATCTGAAGTTTTATTGTTACATTAACACCCACACCATAACGGTAAGTTCTGTAGAAGAAGAAGTTTCACCTACTCACCGATACCATCTGCATGCCCATGATGAAGCAGAGGAGGATTGGCGTCTTTACAGTGATGAAGACACCCCCCTAACAGAGTATTCTTCCTATGTCTGGATATGTCCGGCAGTACCCGGAGCAGAAGCATGGACCAGAAAGATGGTAAATTATGTGGTGGATAACTATGAAGTAGATGGAGTGCATTTCGATCGTATTCGTACTCCTGGCAATGATTTTACATATAATCCCATTTCACGGAAACGTTTTGAGGATCCCTATGCTAATCCTGATGAATTTGAAGACATAGGGGATTTTATGCGAAAGCAAATTACCGATCAATTAGAGCGCATCATGGGAGATACAAACATACTGGACCCAACAATGGAAATTTCGACAGCCCCCTTCGGTATAGTTTACACAGAACCCGAATTTTATGATGGAACAGGTACAGAAAGTCATTACCAATGGTTTCAGGCTTCCTTTGATTGGCTGGAAAGAGGGGTGGTTGATGAAATATTCCCTCAAATTTACTGGGAAATCGAGAGTGCACATCCTTTTGAAGTGCTTTATGCCCAGTGGCTTCATCATTCCCATGGAAGACATATACACGCAGGTATCAACAACCGCTGGAACGAAGTCAATCAAATCAAAGAAGTACGCCGTCAGGGTGGACCCGGCAATATTTTATGGCATATAAATAATGCTGACTATCAGGCAATAAAAGAAGAAATATATCAGGAACCAGCTCCTGTACCCCCTCTCTCCTGGAAAACATTTCCTGAAACAGGAAAGATTACAGGTACCGTTTACGATGATAATAATGAACCGATCCAGGATGCATTGATAAACGTCAATAAAAATAGTTATAACTACGTTTCAGGTGCCGATGGTCGTTTTTCAATGGTGAATAAACCTGCAGATACCTATAAGATTACTGTGCAACGCAATGAGTATACCACTAAAGAAAAAGCAATAGAGATTCAGGCAGGAGAGACAAAAAATATAAACATTTTTCTGGAAAAATCTGAGTAGATATATCTCTTCTACCACCCTCAAGAGAACCATTTAAACTGACAGTAAGGGTGATTTCTATTTGTTATTCAGAACAATCCATTTATAATTTTAATGACTGTATATAGGGAAGAATATGTGAGAAGCATATGTTAAAAAACCATTCTGCATTCTTCAGAAACCTGCACATTGCTTCTGATATTCTTCTTTCTCTTGCCGCCCTTTTAATAGCCTACTGGCTCCGTTTTCACATTGAAGTATTACCTGTTACCAAAGGATACCCCGGTTTCGAGCCCTATTTCATACTGATGCTTCCGATAACCCTCATATGGTTTTTTATTTTTAAAACATCCGGCTTGTATCTATCCCATCGTACCCGTCCTCTTTATGAGGAATTTACCATCATTCTTATAGATATTGTGCTGGCTTTTCTCTGTCTTTTGACCTTTCTGTTTTTCTATCGTCAATACAGTTATTCTATGCTGGTAATGGGGATGTTTTTTATTCTTAATATCACGCTCCTTTTTCTTTTTCGGGCGATTCTAAGGAGTTTTCTTTCTTGTATTCGAAAAAGGGGATACAACAAGAGGTACATACTCATTGTAGGAACAGATGAAAAAGCCTGGGACCTGACAAGAACGATTGAGAGACACCAGGAATACGGAATGGAAATAATTGGCTATATACGTCCCACCGTTAAAACGCCCTTCTTCAATGAAACCATTCGGCGGAAAACTCTGGGTGTTATAGACAGTCTAC
>PWGE01000219.1 GCA_003554345.1 Candidatus Sumerlaeota bacterium
ATGTTACATTTCAGCCAGGTGTTTCCCATACCTCCCGCTGCTATAAATTATCTGAAAAAGGCAGGTAAAACCATTATTGTTGAAAATAATTATGGCGGTCAATTGAAAAAACTTCTCAAACTGTACGCCGATTTTGAAGTGGACCATGAGATATTGAAGTATAATGGACTGCCTTTTTCTGTTGAGGAGCTGTCTCTTCAACTGGATGAAATAATCGATGGAGGAAATGATTCATGAGTCAAACAAAATACGATATGACAGGTATTGACATTGCATGGTGCCCAGGTTGTGGTAATTTTGCTATCTTAAAGACTCTCAAGCAGACATTATATTCCCTGGAAATACCTTCGCAGGATCTGGTCATGGTTTCCGGAATAGGACAGGCGGCCAAGACCCCCCAGTATATGAAGTGTCATTACTTTAATGGCCTGCATGGGAGGGCTTTGCCGGTGGCTACCGGTATTAAAGCAGCGAATCCGCAGTTGAAGGTGGTTGTGGAAAGCGGTGATGGCTGTATGTATGGAGAAGGAGGAAATCATTTTCTTCATGCTGTGAGAAGAAATCCGGATATTACATGCCTGGTCCATAATAATATGATTTACGGCCTGACAAAAGGTCAGGCTTCACCGACCAGTGCCACAGGAATTCAGACTCCAGTGCAGGTACAGGGTAATCATCCTCGGCCCTTTAACCCTGTAAGTGTGGCATTGTCACTGGGTGCGACTTTTGTCGCCCGGGCTTTTTCGGGAGATATAGAAAAAACTTCAAAGATTATGAGTGCTGCACTGCAGCATAGGGGTTTTGCCCTGGTGGATATCTTCCAACCCTGTGTTACCTTTAATAAAGTTAATACCTATCAATGGTTTAAAAAGAATACCTATTACCTGCCTGATGATCACAACACAAAGGATCTTTCTGCTGCTTTTAAGGTGGCCATGGAAACGGACAGGTTCGGCCTGGGGATTCTCTACCAGGGGTCAGAAGAAGAAACTTTTGAGGACGCTACCTGCGGCAGTAAGGATGACATTGCTCCCTGGCAGAGAAAAAGAGATATGAAAAAAGTAGAAAACCTGGTAGCATCTTACTCCTTATGAAGAAATCATCCTGTTCACGGGAAGATATTCGCTTCCTTTTTATCAGGAAGGGCTATGAAAGAGATATTCTTCAGTTGTATTATCAGGAGAAATGGATAAAGCCTGAGGAACATGTATCTATACCGGATATCAGGAAGGTCATAGAGGGTTCATTTGCTTTTCTGGTAGCTGTAGATGGTTCCCGTGCGATTGGTATGGCGCGGGCTCTTTCTGATGGTTATAGTGATGCCTATATCCAGGACGTGGTGGTATGCAATGCCTATCAGGGATGCGGTATCGGAAAAAAACTGGTATCTCTTCTGGTGGAGTATTTAAAAAAAGAAGGTATTGACTGGATAGGTTTAGTGGCCAAACCGGGTACCCGGCAATTCTACAGGAAGCTGAATTTTGAGGTTTTGAAGGACCATTATCCCATGCAGTTGAGAAAACAGTGACAGATTTATTCAAACCCCTTACTTTAGAGGATCGACCTCTTTTTAATGATTATCTTTCCCGATATTCCGGTTATCACAGTGAATACAATTTTGCCACTCTCTTTATCTGGAATAGCGTCTATCAATATAAATGGGCGATTATAGATAAGGCGCTGGTTATCTGGATATCCACGCTGGATGTCCTTTTAATGCCTCTCGGGGTTTCTCTTACGGTTGAACGGTTAAAGGAGATTAGTGAACATTTCAGGGAAAAAGGCCATGATGTTCCCTTTATCCTGGTTGAGCCTGCCGTGGTAGCTGAAATGCCGAAGATAAAAGAACATTTCAGTGTACGAAGAGAGAGGGAGTTAGCTGATTATATGTATAATACAGAGGACCTTGCTGAACTGAAGGGGCGCAAATACCAGAAAAAAAGGAATTTAATCAACCAGTTTGAGAGGAATTATCCTGAATATCACAGTAAAGAAATGGATGAAAGCGTATTACATGAATACTGGCGCCTTGCAGAAAGATGGTGCCGGGAAACAGATTGTCATGAGGGTGACTTTGAAGAAGAGATGGCGGCATTGTCCAATGCCTTTAAGAATTTTCACGAACTTTCACTGGGTGGCGTCAATCTGTGTTCAGATGACCGGTTACTTGCTTTTTCTCTCTTCAGCAAGCAGAATCCCGAGATGTATACCGTTCACTTTGAAAAAACCGATCCACGAATAAAAGGAGTTGGCCAGGTTATTAACCGGGAAACTGCAAAGTACATTTTACATCATGATCCAGTCCCTTATATTAACAGGGAACAGGATCTGGGACGAGAAGGATTGCGTAAAGCAAAACGTTCTTATCATCCGGTCAGGATATATCAAACGGTACAATTGATACCAAAACAAAAAATAGAATAAGGAGTGTCACGTATGGGCATATTACAGGTGAAAGATGTCTCCCTGAAATTGGGGGACAAGAAGGTCCTGGAAAATCTTTCGATTGATTTCTGGGAGGGACATATCCATGCAGTCGTGGGACCAAATGGCGCCGGCAAATCTTCTCTTGCCTATGCCATGATGGGCTTACCTGAATACCGCAACCATGAAGGAGATATTGTGATCGAAGGTTCTTCCATCAAATCCCTGCCTGTTGATGAAAGGGCCCGGCTGGGCATGTCGTTAGCCTGGCAGGAGCCAGCCCGCTATGAAGGCTTAAAGGTGGATACTTTTCTTAAAGCCGGTAGTCGGGGAAGTAGCCGGACCACTGATGAAGCTCTGGATATGGTGGGGCTGGAACCTGAAGTCTATAAATACCGGGCTGTGGATAAAACCCTGAGTGGGGGAGAAAGAAAACGTATTGAACTTGCTTCCATCCTGATGATGCAGCCTCGTATTTTCCTCATGGATGAACCCGACTCCGGCATAGATATGTCGGCACTGCAGAAAATTTTTGAAGTTATTTCCATGCTGAAAAAACAGAACACGACCGTTATTCTTATCACCCACAGCCTTGAAGTGCTGCGCCATGCAGAGCATGCTTTTCTCATGTGTCATGGAAAGTTGATAGATAAGGGAACAGCCGATAAAATTATTTATTACTTTGAAAATAACTGTCTGCCCTGTGATCACCAGAATCAACCACTGGAGGAAGAAATATCATGAGTACGAATAACTTTTTACAGGAAATTATAGAATCACTGCCGGCGTCTCATCGTAATGTTATGGATAAGGATACCGCTCATCTGGTCATCCATCATAACGAAGTACTGGGTGCCCATCTTGTGCCGGGCCTGGATGTTCAAGCAGAACCCATTGAAGATGGTGTCAATATTAAAATTCGGGTTGACAAGGGAACGGTTATTGAAAAGCCTGTACACATGTGTTTTGGTATGGTGCCTGAAGAAGGACTGCAAAAAATAATTATCAATGCTGTGATAGAAGAAGATGCTGCTATAGAGGTCCTTGCTCATTGTACCTTTCCTAATGCCATTGATATTACTCACCTCATGGATGCCACCATACATCTTGAAAGAAATGCCCGGTATTCTTACTTTGAGCGACATATTCACGGTATGAAGGGAGGCGTGAAGGTAGTACCCAAAGCAAAGGTGTATGTGGATGAGTATGCCCGTTTTAAAACGGAATTTGAGCTTATCAAGGGACTGGTGGGTGATATTGATATTTTTTATGAAGGATTTGTCAAGCGCGAAGGTGTGATGGATATGATGGCTCGTATTTACGGCAGGGAAAATGATCGTATAAAAATCAATGAAACATGCCACCTGGAAGGAGAATCGTCCCGGGGTGTTTTAACCTCGCATATTGCCTGCCGCGACCGGACAAATGCCAGTGTCTATAATACACTGACAGCCACCGCTCCTTTTGCCAGGGGGCACGTGGACTGCAAAGAAATCGTACAGGAAAATGCCAGGGCAAAAGCTGTACCCATTGTAGAGGTGGCTCATCCTCAAGCCCATGTTACACACGAAGCAGCCCTGGGAAGTGTTGATTCCAAGCAGTTGCAGACTCTTATGAGCAGAGGGCTCACGGAAGATGAAGCAACTGAACTGATTATCCAGGGGTTATTGAATTAAATTATGACTGTTTTAAAAAAAATGCGGACCCCGGTTTTCTATGCCGAAGGATTGCCGGGCTCCATGAAGAGAGAGGATTATACTTTACGGATAAAGTGGGACGATGGTACACAAACGGTCTCTTTTTCAGAAATTGAAGCAATGCCTCTGGTGACTGTGAATGCCCGTCTCACGTCGGTCAGTGGTTTTAGTGTACGAGCTGACTGGCAGGGTGTACGCTGGCCGGATTTTGCACGCCTCTGTAATATTCCCCGCTTTCCCTTTGTGGAATTTAAAAGCTGGTCTTTTTATACTTCTTGCCTGTCGTGGGAGGAACTGGAATATGAAAAAGTGCTTCTCTGCTATAAAGTGGGTGGCGAGTACCTGGAGAAAGAATATGGAGCACCGCTCCGCTTATTTGTTCCTCATCGCTGGGGGTACAAAAGCGTGAAGGGCCTGGCGGAAATACAACTCCTGGAAAAGTATCGTTCTGGCTACTGGGAAGAACGAGGATACAGTGATAGCGCTTACATCGAACCAGGTACCACTTATGATGTGAATTCGGGTTCTTATAAGCCAATGAATGGGGGAGAGGTCACTGAATTTTAAGCATCTTTTCGGGACAGTTGGGAAATTTTAGCCAGTTTAACAGAAGAAAAATTTTATTCGCTTGTGCGCTGGCGTGCGGAAGTCCTCTGAAAATAGTACTATCCTCAGGAGTCAAAATGCAGGAGACAGGAGACAGAATGGGAAAGAACAAAGAATAAGAATGTATCACGCGAAGCTCGCCAAGCCCGCAAAGTAATACCTTATAAGAAAAAATAAAGAATATTGCAAATACGCCAGCGTGAACTTTCAGGAAGACAGAAAATCAGCCCCGAAAAATATGATATTATCTTTATTTCGTGTTCTTTTGTGCTTTTCGTAGTTTATTCTTATCTGAAAATTGACTCTTCAAAGTATGGTACAGGTTCCTAAAAAAACTTGTACTCCATGAGTGTATTTCTGCCTACCCGGGAGCGCCG
>PWGE01000094.1 GCA_003554345.1 Candidatus Sumerlaeota bacterium
CAATTTAGCAGGGCAGACACACAGGTCTGCCCCTACGGCTGAAATGATCGGGGAGATTAATACAGGGCAAACACATAGGTTTGCCCCTACCACTGATAATAAACTTTTCAAAGTATAATGCACATTGGTAAAAAACTTATACTTTAGTAATGTATTGCCGCTTTCCTGGGAGCGCCGATTCCCGACTTACATTCCGCCTATGGCGGTATCGGCATCTTGTTCTTATTTTCATGATTGGCGTGAGGAACTCCCCTTTGAAAAGCATCTTTATTTTCTTTATTTTAACAAGGTGGCTGAGTTTTTATCAGGAAGTAAGTTCCAGAAGAAAAAATGTTACAGCAATGTCTTTGCTGATGGTTCTAATAATCATGGAAAGTGAATGGTATGACTTGTTTTGTTTACATGGCATTCATGCTGGAAATTTTTAACGAAAGGGATTTTTGCTATCTGGTAAAAAAGTGCACAGGTTTTTATACAAAAAAATTATAGACAAAAACCCCTTGTTGACTTATAATATATTGATAAACGCATATCACATGATGATGGTACACGTATATTCGTCACATAAAGTGGTGTTTAAGCTGAAATAATGAAGTGAAAAGAATAATTAAAAGGGGGTTTCAAGATGAAAATATTGCACTTTATATTATGTGTTTTGTTATTAGCATCCTATGATGTTAGTGGTGATGAAGAGAGTTTTGCTGGTGGCTCGGGTACAGCCAACGATCCGTATCAGGTCAGTACAGCTGAGCACCTGAATAATGTCAGGGAGTATCATAACTCTCATTTTCAGCAAATTGCGGATATTGACCTGTCAGAGTATTCAGACGATGATGGCTGGGAACCTATTGGCAGGGCGACATCTGCCTTTAGCGGAACGTATGACGGGCAGGGGTACAGTATAAAAAATCTATTCGTTTCAAGGCTGCAGAATAATATAGGTTTATTTGGCCGGACAAATAATGCAGTCTTGAAAAATATTACTATCACGAACGGCTCAGTAAGAGGTTTAACAAGAACAGGCGGATTAGTGGGACAGAATACCAGTACGGAAATAATAAACTGCCATTTTGAAGGAGTTGTCCTGGGAGGTGAGCATACCGGCGGTTTGGCAGGTACTGTTGTCTTCGGGAGTATTTCAGCGTCTTCCGGTTATGGTACTGTTTCCGGTGGCAGTTTTAGAACGGGCGGTCTGGTGGGAAATGCTGAAAATGCAACTATAGAAGACAGCCATTTTTCAGGAAGCGTCTCCAGTAGCAGCCTTCAGGTTGGCGGTCTGTTGGGATATGGAACATCGGGCACAGTGATAACCCGTTGTTATGCGGAGAATGTTGATGTTGAAGGAACCGGCAACGCTGGCGGAATAGCCGGATTCCTCAGCGGAACCCTTTCTTATTCCTATGCCTCCGGCAAAGTAACATCTGGTAATATCGGAGGCGGATTGGTGGGCCTGACTCACTTTCAAACTGAAATTACCAACTGTTATGCCAATGTAGATGTCTCTGCGACTAACAATGCAGGAGGGGGAGTAGGGAGAAACAACCAGGGCACAATCCGTTATATTTATTCAACAGGAGAAATATCCAGTCCGGGAGATAACGTTGGAGGACTGGTAGGAAATAACGCCGAAGGAGTAACAATAGGAATAATTGAATATTCTTATTATAATTCTGAAACGAGCGGCCAGGAAGATGAAGGAAAGGGGATTCCAAAGTCAACAGAACAAATGCAGAAGCTGGCGACCTATACTGGTGACGATGAAGAAGATCCCGAATGGGATTTCGATGATGTCTGGTTTATGATAGAAGATTTGACCTACCCCGTGTTTCGCTGGATGCTTTCTGGTGAGGATTATTATGCTGATGTGGTGCTTGATGGTTTTCCTGATTTCATGTGGACCAGACATAATTATAAAGTAAGCCTAACGCTAAGAAATACCGGTTTTGAACCCTGGTATGAGGATGAAGAGGTATACCTGGGCGCAGTAGACAACCATGATGACCTGGTGCCGTCTCATTTCTTCAGAGTAGCTTTAGATCATGATGTTATGCCTTCACAGCTCCATACTTTCCATTATTCGGCTCAATCCATGGTTCCCGGTATCTTTACTACCGAATGGCAGATGATCAAGGAAGGTCAATTCTGGTTTGGTGAGATATTAAGCCGGGAAATGGAAGTTTTACGGCGTACCAATGTCGAATCCGTTATATGGCAGCTGTTTGAATAGAAAAACGAAACGTTTATATAAAATGAAAGACGCAGGTTGAATATAAGCTTATCAGGAGGATTTATTTTTCTGTACCTGGATAAATATTTCAATTTTAAATTACAGAAAGGGCCTATATATTGACACATGTATTTTTATGTTCCCGTAAAGTTGAGATTGGCCGCGTAGATAGATTTGTTTTTAAATAAAATGGATGGAGTATATAATGAAAAACTCTTTTTTGATGATTCTTTTTCTGAGTGTTGTTTGTTTGGCTGCAGCGGGAGCTCCTGTTGCTAATGATAATAGTTTCGCCGGAGGAAGCGGTACAGAGAATGACCCTTACCTGGTAGAGACCGCAGAACAACTCAATCGGATCCGGGAATATCCGGAGGCTTACTTCAAACAGACGGCAGATATCGATTTATCTGGATACAGCTCAGAGGAAGGGTGGGAACCGATAGGCAGCTTCCAGAGTCCCTATTACGGCAACTATGACGGCAATAACCATATTATTACCAACCTGGTCATTAACAGACCCGAAATTGGCGATGTAGGTTTATTTGGCTACTTTAGACAGGGTGTCATAAAAAATGTCACCATACAGAATGCTAAAATTTCAGGACGTAGCCGTACGGGTGTTTTAGCAGGCTCTATCAGCAGTGGACAAATCTGGAACTGTTTCGTTTCGGGAACTGCAGAAGGAAAACTTTATGTGGGAGGTTTGGCAGGATCTGTAGTATCGGAGAGTTTAATTATTGCCTCGCATTCCCATGTTGATGTTTTTTCAACACAAAATCATATCGGTGGTTTGGTTGGAGTCATGCACTCGCCAGGAATTATGATAGGCTGTTCTGCTATTGGGAATGTATCTGGCAGATCAGAAGTCGGCGGGCTGGTTGGGACAAATCATGGAAGCATTGTGGCATGTTTTGCTACAGGGGATGTATATGGAGTTAATAGAATGACCGGCGGCCTTGCGGGCAGAAATAGAAACTATATAGAAGCCTGTTATGCTACAGGATCCGTTACGGGAAATGACAAGGTCGGCGGATTGGTGGGAGAGAATGATCCCGATTCGGACATTATCCATTGTTTTGCAGCGGGAGAGGTCTCTGGTGCGGAGAATACCGGCGGACTGGTGGGTTGGAATGAAGGAAGTATTGACGGGGGATATTATGATTCCGTTACCACGAAACAGTCTGACCTGGGCAAAGGGATTCCGAAAACAACGAATGAACTTCTCCAGAAGATAACATTTGCCGGCTGGGATTTTACTCATACCTGGGATATTCTTGAATTGATAAACTATCCCTACCTGCGCAGTTTTATTACAGATGAACCGTATAACGCCATCATTGAGTCACACTCTTTTCCTTCCAGACTATTTCATGATGAGCCCCTGGAATTGCACCTGACGGTGCGCAATACCGGTACAACGGCCTGGCTGGAGGGTGAAGAGTACTTCCTGGGAGCACTGGGAAATTATGATCCCCTGGTTACGGATCCGCAATACTACCGGCGGGCACTGCAGCATGATGTGGCAAAGGGACAGGTTCATACATTTACCATACCGGTAAACCCCCAGAACACAGGTCTTTTTATGACCGAATGGCAGATGCTCAAGGAGGGGGAATTCTGGTTTGGAGATGCCTGCAGAAAAGAAGTGGAGGTAATGGCTTCTTTTGACGGAGGAAGCGGAACAGCGGACGATCCCTACCTGGTCTCTACTCCTGAACAATTAAACAGTATCAGGTTTTTCCTGGACAGTCATTATCTGCAGACAGAAGATATTGATTTAGCCGGCTTCAGCGCGGGTGAAGGATGGGAACCGATAGGTTCTTCTACTTATAGGTTTACTGGTTATTATGACGGCGGGAATCATGTCATTACGAACCTGGTTATCAACAGGCCTGAAGAATTTCCGAGTGGTTTATTTCGTTCCTGCAGAGAAGCGGTCATAAAAAATGTATCCATAAAAAATGCAAATATTTCAGGATCGAGTAATATTGGGATCCTTGCAGGTAGTTTTGTTGACGGAGAAATAGAGAACTGCTTTACCTCCGGTATAATTAACGGGGGCGGTAATGTCGGTGGACTGGTTGGGTTGATGACCAGAAGCTCTGTTACAGGATCTCATTCTGCTGCGGATGTTTTAGGGGCAAGCAGTAGTATTGGCGGTCTGGTGGGATGGTCTCGTGATACATCTATTATAACAGACTGTTATGCTATTGGTTATGTTGAGGGTGGGCGTTCCGTCGGAGGACTGGTTGGAGAAAATGAAGGCTTTATCGTATCCTGCTTTGCCACCGGACCTGTGTCCGTGATAGAGAATATAACCCAGACTTACAACGGAAGATCTTTTGGCGGACTGGTGGGTAGAAATGAAGGAATTATCATCAATAGCTATGCAGCGGGGCTGGTTTCAGGGAAAGAGAGTGTCGGCGGAGCGGTAGGAAGAAATATTGAAACAGGCACCACTCTAAACTGCTTTGCTGCGGGAAAAGTAACCGGTCAAGAGGATACCGGCGGATTTGCCGGCTTAAACTGGGGTCTTGTTTTCAGCTGTTATTATGATGCCAAAAGCAGCGGACAATCAGATCTGCATAAAGGGAATCCACTTCAGCCCCATGAGATGTTTGAGCAGGATAACTTCACGGGTTGGGATTTTGATGATACCTGGGCAATCCTTGAGGGAGTAGGATATCCATTTTTGCAGTATGTTATGGGGGGGCGGATGGATAATGCCATGATCGAAGCCCAGCGTTTCCCATCGGAGTTGTGGAAGGGCCGTCATTATAAGTTGACCCTGACGGTACGCAATACGGGCACTTTTACCTGGGATGCTCAAAGTAATATCAAGCTGGGAGCGGTCGGCGGTCAGGATGACCTG
>PWGE01000419.1 GCA_003554345.1 Candidatus Sumerlaeota bacterium
CCTGCTTAAATTTATTATCACCTGAAGTCGGGTCATTTTCAACAAGCCTGTGCTCGTTAAACAGGCTGAAGATTTTTTCATTGATATTTTCTGACGGCCAGCTCTCTTCTCCTACCCAGCGTCCCTTGCGCTTCTCATAGCTGGTATAGGGTGACATGTAGTCCTGCATCCATGCGCGAAGCATAGGTTCGTCCATAATACCCGTATCTATATCCTTAAGCCATTTATCCCACCAGCGCAGGGACTCCTGCAAAAAGCCAATTGCCGGTCCTGGTTTTCCTTGGTGGGGATAGGTATGTCCCCAGGGACCAATTAACCCAAGTTTTGGTACTTCCAAACCTCTGAGCAAACGAAATATGGAATTGGAGTATCCATCTGCCCAGCCACTTACACTCATTACCGGGCATTTAATATCACTAAAATTTTCATTGATGGAGCCGTGTTTCCAATAATCATCTTTTCTCTGGTGCTTAAGCCAGGTTTTAATCCAGGGTTCACAATTTTCAAGGCGCTCAATCCACATATCTTTCCAGATGTCGCCTACCAATTCAGGGTCTGGCGGGCATGCGGAGCGATCGAACATGGTGGAGGCCCAGGATAAATTATCACCCAACAGGCATCCTCCCATGTAATGAACATCATCTGAATAACGATTATCGGTGGAGCAAACGGTGATAACTGCTTTTAGGGCAGGAGGCTGGAGGGAAGCTATTTGTAATCCATTAAATCCGCCCCATGAAATACCGATCATACCGACACTGCCCGTGCACCACTCCTGATTCGCGATCCATTGGATGGCTTCCATACCGTCCTCTAGCTCAAGCATCAGATATTCGTCTTTTAACACACCTTCCGATTCACCGCTTCCGCGCATATCTATCCGTAGGCAGGCGTAGCCATGACCGGCAAAATAGTGGTGCATAACATTATCATAGGGTCGGGTATGATCTCTTTTACGATAAGGAATGTACTCCATGATGGCCGGGACCGGGTTCTCAGGAGCTGTTTCAGGCATCCATATACGGGCACCCAGTCTTGTGCCATCTTTCATTTGTATCCATACATTCTCTTTTTCAATTACTTTGTGTGGAAATGAAGTTACTTCCTTGATTTTAGAAGCCATATTTTTAAAAATGATCTAATTTAAAATTTAGTAAAGTAAAGCAGTGTTCTCTTTTTTTGTAAAGCTCTTCCTTGTTTTGTGCACCTAAATAAACAGATGCCAGTTTATAACTGTAACTGTCCTGATCATGAAGTTCAGACAACCTTGTTCCCTCCTCAACCCAGATTTTAATTCTCATACCGGGAATTTCTTTCTGTATTTTTTTGAGATTTTCCTTATCGGGAATATTTGTGACCACTCCATCTTCAAAAACACGGTAGTAAAATTTGGCAGCAACCTTGAATTCCCCTTCTCTATGCGGGAATTCTGGTTTTGTATTGACGGCTACCTCTACCATGGGTTTGTGATTGGGAGCGCCATCCACCTTATGAAGGGGGTCAGAGTGTGATTGAGAAATTCTTGGATTGATTTCCAATAACCAGATATCCTCTTTTTCTTCATCGTAGAAATACTCAATATTAAATGCGCTGTTATTATAGCCTATACTTTTAAGAAGATTTTCCGACATCTTTTTCATCTCCGTAATTGTTTTTTTGCTCAGTGTGGAGGGGTATTCATAACTGAAAAAGGTTTCGTGTTCCGCGTGACGTGGGGAGTCAAACACTCCTGTAAATCCTACCTCGTTTTTGTACACATATCCTTCAACCGTACACTGTTTTCCGGGAATAGTTTGTTCGGCAAGGCAGAAATATCCGTCGATTCCCTCGATGGCATCAGGAACATCCGCTTCATTTAAAACATAACTAAAGGGATCGGCGAAACGGTGGATTCCTTCTTTGATACTTGAAATTGCTTCATCAAATTCTTCTTTGTTTCGAACCTTATAGCAAAGCTGAGAGGCAAACGAAACCATGGGTTTGAGCCAGAAAGGAAATTCTATCTCAACGCTCTTTAACGGCTGATCATCGAATGGGTCAACCAGATTGAAATCAGGGACTGCATCCGGCAGGGCTTTTTTTTGTTCTACCCGGCTCAAATATTTGTGTTCACACTTTACCAAGGCATCCAGTGGAAGGTGGGGTAGCTTATAATGTTTGGCAACCAAAGGGGTCAGACAAGTAACAGGAAAGTTCCAAAACCCCACGATGGCGTCAGGTGAACTATCCAAAGTATCTATATTAGAAATTGCTTTATCCAGCAAGTTCTGCATAGGGTATTTTTTCCGATGCTGAAGCTCTGAGACATCAAGTACAGAATGGTATTCATATTTTTCTGCTTCGTTAAAAGCGTTTAGCATTTCGAAATTAAAATCATCAATACCTATTACACAAACTTGTTTTTTCAAAACCGCTCTCTGTTGATTTTAAGTTTTTACTAATACTCACTATTTGATCACAATCCGAAAGGATATGTTGCCGGAACACCTTCTTCCTTTTTTCGCTGTGGGAGGGGGTTAATTGCCCTGGTTTCATCAAACCAGATATATTCATCAAACTGGTTCGACAGGGAAGCCTGGAAGTAATGACTTTGTATTTCTGTTTTGGGGCGATAAATTACACCAATAGCCCGTTCAAGCCTGCTCTTCTCAAGTTCTTCGGTTAATTGTTCATGCCCTTTCTTATGTAGCGGAAGTAAAAAATTATCATGCTTTACCTGGTGCATCAGATGCTCAAAACTTTCTTTAGGCGAAGGTTGAACGTTCATTACACTCATTTTATCACCCCAGTTATGTGCTGCTGCCACTGTACCGTGGTAGGTTCCAAAACCTATGTTAAAGGCTTTTTCTTCGAAATCTTCTTTTGCTAGCTGTCCGATATTATGTTCACCCCGGGCTCCCATTTCTGTAGCACTTGCATCTCCAACATGAGAATTATGAGCCCATACCACCGCCTTTGAATCCGGCCCTCTGTGATTCATTAAAGACATCAATGTGCCGAACATATGATTGTCTCGAAGGTTCCAGCTGGACTGTGCCCCGAGGTACATATTCCGGTAATATTCTTCAGAGTTTGCTACCAGTCGTGCATTCTGCAGAGCATCAAGGTAGCGGGCTCCGTTTTTTTCTGCTGCTTCAACGCGATTAGCTAAAATCTTGTACAGCATATGCGTGACATCCTTTTCACATTTTTTATATTCATCACTCATGGCTGCTGCCCCGTAACTGGCCGGATTGTTTTCGTAGGGTGTGAGACAACCATACCGATTACGAGCTGTTTCGGCAAGGGACGGGTTGATGTCTTCCAAATAATCAATAATCGCTTTAACGGAGGCAAACATGCTATAGAAGTCGAGCCCGTAAATCCCGGTTTTTTGGGACGGTTCAGACTTATTTTCATTATAATCTTTCAGCCATTTTACAAAGCGGAGAACCTCGCCATTATTCCACATCCATGTGGGAAACTTGATGAACGGTTCTTCGTCAGGTGGGGATACATTAGTGTCTCTCACAAATCGATCTAAGTGGGCGACATCGGGCCAGTCAGCTTCCAGAGATACAATATTAAACCCTTTCTTTTTAATTAGTTCTCTTGTTATCAGTTCACGCAACTGATAAAATTCGGAGGTTCCATGAGTTGCTTCTCCAATTAAAACGATCCTGGCATCTCCAATACGCTCAAGAAGAGGGGAGAGATCAGCACTTTCGGGATTATTAAAAGGTTCGGCAACAGCTTCTATAAGCTCTATAACACTCTTTTTTTCCTTTTTTGGTGAAACACTTTTTTCTTTACGGTTCCGCCAACCACCTGCCCCGATAAGCGGTACAAACTGAACACTGCCAAGATCTCTTTCTTTAAATTCACCATTCATCTTGGTAGCAAGAACGAGTCTTTGTGTCCTGAACTCTGATCCGCCCGGTATAATCAGGCGACCTCCTATAGCGAGCTGTTTTTTCAGGAATTCAGGAATCCTGGGTGCGCCTGCAGCAATATTTATTGCATCAAAAGGAGCATGTTCGGGCCAGCCTTTTGTGCCGTCTCCGTGAAGAACATGAATATTATCATAACCAAGTTGGTCGAAACGTTTTTTTGCCGCTTCTGCAAGTGTTTTATGACGCTCAATAGTGTAAACCTCTTTTCCGAGTTTACTCATCACCGCGGCCGCGTAACCTGAACCTGTACCCACATCCAGCACCCTGTCATCTTCCCTGATATTCAATATTTCTGCAGCTAAACCAACCACATAAGGCTGTGAAATGGTTTGTTCTTCATCAATGGGCAATGGAGTATCTTTGTAGGCATGTTCAACAAGGGCTTTTGGGATAAACTCTTCTCTTGGAACCTCCATCATAGCTTCGAGTACTCTTGGATCTTTTATACCCCTTGCTTTGAGTTGCTTCTCAATCATCTCTTCTTTTTGAAATAATACTTCATTCATTTTTCCTCTTTCTCTTTTAAATTTGCACTACCCATTAAATCAACGAAAAAGAAATGGGTTTCTTTTAAAAATCTGTAGCATATGTAATTGCGAAACAGAAGGTTGATCTCTCTGAATTAACTTTCACGCACTCGTTGATTTACCTGTTTGATTCAAATTCAGATATCGTGAATGCCGGCTCCACTTTTGCGAGAAGGAATGAAACCAGATTTACATGATTTATATTCAGATGATCCGGGTAACCGGAATAATCCCTGTTGTTTAAGAATGAGAACTCTTATTGCCCCAAAGCCTGATTAATATCGTCGATAATGTCATCGGGGTGCTCCAAGCCTACACTGATTCGAATCAGGTTAATCGGAGTAACAGAACCTTCACCCTCACTACTCTGCCGATGCTCCCATGTGCTTTCCACCCCACCCAGGCTAGTGGCTCGTTTAATCAGTTTTGACCGTCCAACTACAGCGATACTCTCTTTTTGATCGGCATTAACTAAAAATGACACCATGCCTCCAAACCCTTTCATCTGTTTTTTGGCGATAGTATGTCCGGGATGAGAAGGAAGTCCTGGGTAGATCACTCCGGAAACTTTTGAATGATCATTTAAATAGCGAGCTATCTTTTCAGCGTGTTCGTTATGTCCCCGCATTCG
>PWGE01000444.1 GCA_003554345.1 Candidatus Sumerlaeota bacterium
CTCCGGGTAGACCTGTTTTCCCTGAATGGGGACGTGCTCTTCAACGCCATTACCCTTGCCCCCGGAGCCGGCTGGGAGCGCTTCTTTGATACCAATAATCCCCAGGGCAGCTATGATATGGATAAGTGGTTTGGGAGTTTTTGGTATGGAAGGTTTGAACCACAAAGACACAAAGTACACGAAGGTAAGAACGAAGAAGAATGGTTTTTTGCTCTGCTGGGTAAGACACCAGAGCAAAAGGCTTCCAGCCTGACGGCTATTATCCCGCAGGGATGGCAAGCTTAATTTCTTAACTTTGTGCCCTTCGTGCCTTCGTGGTTCAGAACTCTTAATGCCGTCATGGTTCAAAAGAAAAATATGCATATAGAAGCCATAGGCAAGAACATAGTCCACTGCTCAATCAAGGTACACAAAACCCTCGGCCCTGGGCTCCTGGAATCAGTATACCAGAAATGCCTGGCATACGAACTGGAGCAACTCGGACATAAAGTGCAGTGCGAAGTGATGCTTCCTATCAAATATGGTCCTATCACGCTGGAAGAAGGCTACAGGGTGGACATGCTCATTGATGACCTGGTGATAGTTGAAAATAAAGTAAGCGAAGCGATTCTGCCCATACACGAAGCCCAGCTCTTAACCTACTTGAAAATGAAGAAGCTGAGCCTGGGATACCTCCTCAACTGGAACGTACCTGTAATGAAGCAGGGTATAAAACGAATTTTAAATGATTACTGGCCTGAATAGAGGAAAGGAATGAACCACAAAGGTAGTTTATATCCCGCAGGGATGGCAAGTTTAAGCTTGCTGGTATGAACCATTGAAACTGCCTTGCATTTCAATGGTTCTACCCCAGAAAACTTAATTCTTAACTTTGTGCCCTTCGTGCCTTTGTGGTTCAAAATTCTTAATGCCTTTGTGGTTCAAAAAAAGAAAAAGATTAACCACAAAGACACAAAGTACACGAAGATAAGAACAAGGAAGAAGGTGTAATCACTTAACCCGAAGGGTTGGCAAGTTTTATCTTTGCGGTATCCCCGCAAAGATAAATTTCTTCCTTTGTGCCCTTAGTGCCTTCGTGGTTCTAAATTCTTAATGCCTTAGCGGTTTAAAAACATAATCATTGGAAGAAGCATGGCAGATACTTGGAAAGTCAAAATTAAAGACAACCTCCAGATAGTAGTCCCCGCAGATATAAGCAACCAGACCACCTACGTCCTCTTAGAGCAGGAAGACTGGTACGAGCCGGAGATTGAGTTCATCCGTATCCTCTCCGAGCCTGACTTTACAGCTCTAGATATGAATACCGGCTGCGGGATATATGCCTTGACCCTGGCCAATGAGATGGATGGCAGGGGCAAGGTTGTTGCACTGAATCCTGACGAACATTTTCAGCAAAGCGTGGAAGCTAACAAACTTCAGGGGTTGATAAGCACGGAGCAGGGAGAAGGTGGGTTTGACTTTATTCGCTTAGGGGATACAGAACCTGACAGAGATCTGCTCTCCCAAGGCGACCCCCTGATAATGTTCCCCGCCACAGAGAACAATATCCGTTTCTTTCAAGACCAAGGCTTAAAGTTATACAAACATATCCCAGCCCTGAACATACTTGCACCCTACACAGAAGACTATACTCCTTCCATCCTGTTCGCCTGCAGCCAGGAGAGAGCAGCCAGGCTGGAGCAGGACGAACTTCTGGTATTCCAGCCAGAGCAGGAAGTCCCAGCACATCTCAAATGGCAGGATGTAATGCATGCTTGGCCTTTCGCCAGAGGGCAGATGCAGAGATGGCAGGGCGAAGCAGTAGATACCGAATACCAGACAGCCCTGAACACCTTTCTGTCTTCCATGGATAAGGACCATGACTTATCAGCCCGATACTCACTTCTGAAGCAAAGCCTCAATCTTTTTAACGCCCTCCAGGATGAACATATAGCCAACACCTTGGCTTTAATCCGAATCAATTCAGACCTGGGCTACAGGGAACAGGCCGCTACACTCGCTAACCAGTTCCTTCAAGGCATCGGCAAAACGCTGACCCTGAAAATGGACCGGCCTTTTGTGTCACCTTCCAGTGCCTTTGATCTTAGGCCAGTGAAAGAAGACCTTGGTAAGTGGCTCTCAGCTGCGATTATGTACGCCTTAGAGACCCAAAGAGCCTATACAAGTTATCATAATCCCCAGGAGCACATCCCGGTCCTCAGCCAGGCAAACAAGCTGCCTGACACCCCCCTGGAGATACAGAGAAGACTGGCCTTGTGCGCTATGCGTATAGGGAAGAATGTGAATATTCAGCCTAGTAGTAGGCTTTTGACTGATGAGCATATGAACCCTGGGGTTTGGAGAGAATTGGGTGGTGTGGCTCCCACAGATAACAATATCCAAGAACATAAGCCCCAGACACCTAGTTCTGACTGCCTCAATATAGCCATGATCACTCCTTTTTTTTGGCCTGCCCAGGCTGGCATGGAGATGTTTTTTCATAATCTGGCTACAGAGTTCACTAAAAAAGGTCATAATATCAGTCTCTTTGCTCCTGAATATAAAAGCAACTACAAAGAAATTGATGCCGATTATCAGCTTATACGCTTTGAAAAAGTAGATGACTTGGCCAGGAACTTCAGCAAAATCCACCAGCAAAGCAGGTTTGACGTAATTCTGGTCCAGTCTGCCTGGCAGGCGGCAAGTATCGCACTGAAGCTGAAAGAAAAGTTTGGTGTGCCGGTAATTCTCAGAACACACGGCTTAGACATTCAGAAAGATGCAGAGGTCGGCTACGGATGGAGGCTGGACCCGGAAAAAGACAAAGTGATTTGCGATAATTTGCGAAGAGTTGATGCCTGTATTGCCATAAGCAGTCATGTCAAAAAAGAAATACAGGAAATAGACTCATCAATTCCCGTCGAAGTAATAAATAACGGTGTGGATACAGAGTACTTCAACCCTGAGAAGAACAACTGGGTATCAAATAAGTTCAATATACCCAGGAAGCATTTTAAAATTCTTATGGTGGGCAGAAATAACAAAAAGAAGTCTTTCCACCTGGGGTTGGAAGCTTTTGCTCTGGCCCTAAAGCAAAATCCAGATATGACTTTAATTCATGCCGGGCAACAGGAAAACGGTGTTGACCTAAAAAAGCATGCCAGACAGCTGGGGATATCAGATAACTTTGTACAGACTGGTAAAGTTGATTATTACCAGATTAACAAACTGTATCAAAGCTGTGACATCTTCCTCTTTCCCTCCAAGGCCGAAACATTCGGCAGCGTGACTATAGAGGCAATGGCGTGTGGGTTACCGTGCATAGAGTTTGATTATGGGGCTAACTGGGATAAAATTGAGCATGGTGTTAACGGCTTTATTATCCCTTATGGGGATACAAACAGCATGTCTGAGCGTATTCTGGAGTTGGTGTCTGATAAGGACAAGTATAGGGAGTTTTCAGAGAAGGCACGGGAGTATGTGGTTGAGAACTTTAGTTGGGATGCTATTTCGGAGAAGTATTTTAGAGCGCTGAAAACATTCGCGAAAAAACAAGATTTTGAAATAAAAGACACTCTGAATTTGAAACAGTGGTTGATTGATACAGAAATTAAATATAGCGGGTATATTAATAAATTAAAAAGAAGAAAAGTGAGCTCAAGCGATCCACGCACGCCAGAGCAACTTAAAATAGGTGGGATGGTAGGCGGGGACAGGATGAGTGATTATCATCATGGATATGGTAAATATTATGCTAAATATCTATATCCTTTACTTAACAAAGAAAATCTTACCATTGTAGAATGTGGTGTACTCAAAGGTACGGGTTTAGCTATCTGGTCAGACTTATTCCCAAAAGCCAGAATAATTGGTTTAGATATAGATTTATCGCATATAAAAGAGAATATAGATTTCTTAGAAAAGCAAGGTGCATTTCAAAACAATAATATTGAGTTGCATGAGTTTGATCAATTCTTAGACAATAAAAATTTTTTTTCGAAATTATTAGCAAACGATAAAATAGATATATTCATAGATGATGGTTGCCATTTTGACGAAGCAATTTTAAAGACCTTAAAATCAGCATCTCCTTTTTTAAATACGAATTTTGTGTATTTTATTGAAGACAATAAAGAAGTTCACAAAAAAATAAAGAAAGATTTATCAAATCATAATATTAAAAATTATGGTAAATTAACGATAATATTCCCACAATGTTCAACATATGAACATAATATTAACAGCAACCGATCTGATAATAACAAAGAAGAACTTGTTAAAGTACAAGAAAGATTAAAAAATATTTATCAGGAAACAGAACGTGCTGCGAAATTGCTTGGGTATGTACCAGATATATTGTCACCATGTTCATTTAACGAAAAGTTGTTGTGGAAGAAATTTTTTGACAGAAATCCACTCTTACCCAAAACTGCTGATAAAGTGCTGGTGAAAGATTTTGTCAACGAAGTTTTAGGTAAGAACAAAGCTCAAGAGATATTAGTTCCTACATTATATGCTACCAAGGACCCATCTACTATTCCATTTGAAAGATTAAAACTACCATATATAATAAAGACAAATCACTCTTCAGGTTTAAACATAATAATTGATAAAGAAAGGAAGGTCGAGCCAGCCAAGATAGTAGAAAAATTAAAAAACTGGCTTAGTATTCAATATGGTCAAGTAAAATTTGAATGGTTATATAAGCATATCACACCTCAGGTAATCATTGAACCTCTTTTATTAGACAAAGATGGACAAGTACCTTTTGATTATAAGTTTTTCATTTTTCATGGAAAATGTAAGCTTATACAGGTTGATTTTGATAGGTTTACAAACCATTCGAGGTCGTTATTTGATGAGTACTGGAATTGGCTAGATGTAAGCCTAAAGTTTAAAAAAGGACGATGGATAAAAAGACCGGATTATTTGAATGACATGGTCAGCATAGCAGAATCACTAGGTAAACATTTTGATTTTGCCAGAGTAGATCTATACATCCTGGAAAACAAAATATATTTTGGAGAAATTACACACTATCCAGCCTCAGGCGCTGGGCAATTTACGCCTAAATCTTTTGACTTTGAATTGGGTAAGAAATGGA
>PWGE01000008.1 GCA_003554345.1 Candidatus Sumerlaeota bacterium
GGCTGATAATGAAAAGCTTAGAAGTACTTTGAACTCCTTGAGTGCCAATATTTGTGTGCTGGACCCCGAAGGCAATATTGCCGAGATCAATCAGTCCTGGCTGGATTTTGCCCAGGATAATAAAGCAGGGATTGATAAGGTTTTGCCGGGGATTAATTACCTTAAAATCTGCCAGGAAGCTCAGGGCGATGACAGGGAAACTGCTTTAGAGTTCGCCCGGGGCATCGAGAGTGTTATCTCCGGGGAGGAGGATTTTTTTGAGCTGGAATATCCCTGTCATTCCCCGGAAAAGAAACGCTGGTTTGCCGGCAGGGTCACTCCCCTGGCTGGATCTGAGAGAAAGGGCCGCCGGGGGGCGGTCATCGCTCATGAAAATATCACCGAGCGCAGGATGAGGCAGGAGAAGATTAAATATTTAAGCCTGCACGACAGTTTGACCGGTCTGTATAATAGGCCTTTTTTTGAACAGGAACTGAAGCGACTTGATACTAAAAGGCAGCTTCCCATTACAATAATAAAAGTTGATATCAACGGCCTGGAAATTATCAATAGCGGTTTCGGCAGGGAACAGGGTGACGGGGTTATTAAGCGAACAGCAGAGATACTGCAAAGCTTAGTAAGAAAAGAAGATGTTCTGGCCCGCTGGGGCGGGGATGAGTTCATTATCCTGCTGCCCCGGACCGATGCCGCTGAGGGCCAGATCGTTATCAACCGGATAAAGAAAAAGTGCCAGCTTACCTGCGACCGGGAGATTCCCATAACACTGGGGGTCGGAATGGCTGTTAAAGAGACTATCAACCAGGATATTCATAAAGTTATCAGCCGGGCCGACAAAAATATGAAGCAGAATAAGCTTATGAATAAGGAAAGCAGTGAAAACAGGGTTATCCAGAGCCTTTTGAGCGTGCTGGGCACCAAAAGCCATGACACCGAAGAGCATGCCCTCAGAATAGCAGACCTGGCCGTGGAGCTGGGAAGCAGGCTGGGGCTGTCCAGACCGGACTTAAATAGGCTGGCTCTGCTGGCCTCCCTGCATGATATCGGCAAAACCTTTATCCCCGAAGAGATTTTAAAAAAACCGGATAAACTCACCCCGGAGGAGTGGGATATTATGGTAAACCACACTATCAAGGGAGCAGAGATTGCTTCAGCCACCGAAGAATTTGCCGGAATTGCTGAAGAGATAAAAGCCCATCATGAGCGCTGGGATGGTACCGGTTATCCCAAGGGGCTCGCAGGAGAAGAAATTCCTTATCTTTCCAGGATCATAGCAATCGTAGATGCCTATGATGCTATGATTTCAGGCCGCCCCTACAAAGAGGCAGTCTCCCGGGAAGAGGCGCTTGAAGAGATTGAAAACTGCGCCGGGAGTCAGTTTGAACCCGAGATAGCCAGAACCTTCCTGAAAATGATGCGGGAAAAATCCCGGAATTAGGACGGGTATTTGAGATATCCAATACTGAAAGCACTCACTCTCAGCAGCAGAAAGTTGAAGATGATGTGGGGCACTGTATCTATTTATTTAAATTTCGGACGTTTAAAATTATTTAGGCCTGGATTAAATAATATTTAACACCCTGTTAAGGTAGCAGCAGTTAAATAATACTGGTGCAATTGTCAGCATTTTATTGATAGAGCTTTGGGGAGGCAATAAAAATGGCAAAAGTTAAAAGAGTTAAAACTGGAATATCTGGTTTGGATGAGATTTTGCAGGGAGGTTTGATTTCTGGTGATTCTTATTTAATTAGAGGAGAAGCAGGCAGCGGGAAGACAACCCTGGGACTGCATTTTTTATGCGCCGCTGAGGGAAAAGATAAAACCGGATTATTCATATCTTTATCAGAACCCCGGGATAAAATAATTAGAAATGCTGAAATAAGGAATTTCCCGGTAGAGGAAAAAGTTGAAATTTTAGATCTGAGCCCCTCCAGCCAGTTTGTGGAGGATGGCGATTACACCATTTTTCCCTCGGCGGAAGTTGAGCAGGAGCCGCTGCTGAAGGCAATAACCGCCAGAATCAAGGAACTGAAGCCCGAAAGAGTATTTATCGATGGGCTGACCCAGCTGCGCTTTCTCTCGGCGGATGAGCACAGGTTTCGTAAAAATATCCAGTCCCTGATAAGCCTGATGGCCGATAGAGAAACAACACTCATGCTTGTTTCGGAAGTGGGCAGTCGCCCGGATGATGACCTGCAGTTTATCAGTGATGGTATAATTAATCTCCAGACCCGGGGCAGAGAGAGGAAAATTTCTGTCACCAAGCTGAGGGGATCAGGCTTTAAAAAGGGCAGCCACAGCTATACTCTGGATAAAGAAGGCTTTAAGGTATATCCTGTTTTAAACCCGGAATTTTCCCAGGCAGTGAAAGAAGCTGCAGCTAGAGATAAAATCTCCTCAGGCATTCCCGGGATCGACAAACTTCTCCACGGCGGTATTGAAAGGGGAACTAATACTATTATTACCGGCCCCACAGGTTCAGGTAAAACTTCTCTGGGTCTGACCTTTATGAAAGAAGCGGCCGGGCGGGGTGAAAGATCGGTAATCTATCTGCTGGAGGAAAGCAAAGAAGCCTTAAAGCAGAGATCTACAGCTATCAATATTCCCATCAGGGATATGATTAAGAGCGGCAATCTCGAGCTGATTTCAGTCGATCGCGGAGAGATAAACCCCGATATTTTTGTACATCAGGTCAAAGAAGAGGTGGAAAGACACGACACCAGGCTGTTAATGCTGGACAGCATCACGGCTTTTTACTCCTTTTTTGCTGATGAAAACTGGAGCAAAAGTGATCTGGCAAAAATTCTGGATTCCCTGCGGAGATATCTCTTTAATCACAATGTCACCGTGTTTATGACCAATGAAATAGCAAATATTACCGGGGATTTTCAGGTAACTGATGACCAGATCAGCTATTTAGCCGATAATTTAATTCTGCTGCGCTATCTCGAGCTCAGGGGAGGCATGCAGAAAGCTATTGGTGTGCTGAAGAAGAGACTGAGCGACTTTGAAACAAAGTTGAGAGAATTTCAGATAACCCGGTACGGGCTGGAAGTGGGAGCTCCGCTGGAGAACCTGCGGGGCATTCTCAGCGGGAGTCCGGAAATCACAGCTGCCGGAGAGAGAAACAAATATACTCAAGATTAGGGATGTTTGCTGATGACTAAAAGCAAAAAAACTTTACCAAAAACAGATAACAGGGCGGCAGTAAATCTCCTGCTCTCCAATCAGGAGAATAAAAGACTGCTGCAGGAACTGCTGCAGCAGCAGGGGTATGAAGTTATCTCTGATTCAGTGGAGTTTACCGGCTGCCATTTAATCATATTGGATGGGAAGCATTTAAAGGATAATATTCAGGAGATAGCGGAGCTGAAAGAGGACGAATTTGCTTTTGCACCTGTCATCTACCTGCAGGAGGCGGGAAGCAGGCCTGTCTGGAGTTTTGAGGCGGAAGGTGAACACTCCCGGAGTTCAAAGCGGGGGGGAGCGGGAAATGAGCCTTCCTGGAGTTCAAAGATGGAAGGTAATCCCTCCGAAAGTCTTAAGTTGGAGAGTGAATCCTCTCTGACTTCAAATAGGGAAAGCAGCCCCTGGAATATAATCGAGCTGGTTGAGGATGTTATCGAGCTCCCGATTTCGAAAAACTTTCTGCTGGCTAGAGTAACAAACTTAATCCGCAGCAAAAAATTATGGGACAGCAATAAAGTTTTAAAGGACAGGTATGAAAGTATATTTAACAATATAAATGACATGGTGTTTTTGCTGGATAACCAGGAGGGCAGGAACTCAGCTGGCGGGGGCTCAAGCTTTAAAATAAGTGAGGTTAATGAGAGACTGAGAGGAATGCTTAAGTACCGGCAGGGAGCCCTCAAAGGATCATCGCCCGAAAACTTTATGCCTGAGGAGGATATTAAAAGGCTGGTTGAAATTATTAAAGATTATGGTGAGGCTATCTTTATGACTGAGTTTCAGACCAGCAAAGGAGCAGTATTTCCTGTAGAAATTAACGCCCGCCGGGTTCAAATTTATCACAGGACTCAGCTCCTCTGTGCTGCCAGGGATATAACGGAGAAAAAGGAGCGAGAAGAAAAAATCAAATATCTCCTTTTTCACGATGAGCTGACCGATTTATACAACAGAAGGTTTTTTGAAGAGGAAGTCAAGCGGCTTGATACTGAAAGGCAGCTGCCTGTCTCTATCTTTGTTATTGATATAAACGGCATGAAGCTTGTCAATGACAGTTATGGCCACAAAAGCGGTGATAAACTGCTTAATAAGGCCGCTGATCTTTTAAAAAGCACTTTCCGGGAAGAGGATATTCTGGCGCGCTGGGGCGGCGATGAGTTCAGCGTTTTTCTGCCGCAGACCTCAGAGGCAGAAGCGGAAAAAATTCTTAAAAGAATTAAAGATAAATGCGAAGAGACCGCTGAGCATAAGCTGCCGGTTTCGCTGGGAGTGGGTTACGCTGTCAAAGAAGATCGAGGGCAGGATATATTTGAGGTTTTTAACCTGGCTGACAGAGAGATGTATCAGGATAAACTAACCGCGCAAAATAGTGCTGCCAGCAAAATGGTTCAAAGCCTATTATCCTCCCTGGCGGCTAAAAGCCCGGAGACTGAGGCTCATACCAGGCGTCTGAAGGAGCTGGCCATCAGGCTGGGCAAAAAACTGGGACTTTCAAATAACCAGCTGAATAATCTCTCACTGCTGGCTGCCCTGCACGATATCGGCAAAATCAACATCTCTGAAGAGATTATCAACAAGCCGGGGAAATTAACCTGGAATGAGTGGGAAAAAGTTAAGGAGCACTCCCGGACTGGTTATAAGATAGCGCTTTCCTCAGAGGAGTTTTCTGCGGTTGCTGAAGAGATTCTGGCCCATCATGAACGCTGGGATGGAGCAGGTTACCCCTATGGATTAGAAAAGGATGAGATTCCGCTCCTATCAAGGATTATAGGTGTAGTGGATGCCTATGATGTCATGGTTAACGGCAGCCCTTATCAGGAAGCCTTATCTCAAGCTGAAGCGTTAAAGGAGCTGAAAGACTGCGCCGGCAGCCAGTTTGATCCCGAGCTGGTGGAGGA
>PWGE01000410.1 GCA_003554345.1 Candidatus Sumerlaeota bacterium
ACCGTTTGGAACCAGGTGTTGAATGGCTTGTCAACATGAATAAGTGGTCCAGGATGGGTGGAGCCTGGAATTACCTTTACCTCGGTGGCGGTGAAAATGATATCTCTGAATCTACGGGATACGGTCAACTGTATTATGAACAGGATCTGGACATTGATCGGACAATCCGTATAACCGGTTATGGTTCGTCAGCAGGGCCTGGAGGCGCACTTTCTTATAACCAGAGTTTTACAGATGGAGAATGGGGAGTCTCGTTGTTTGGTAAAGTGCCTTATGTGGACTATGCCTCTGCTATACAAGATGATGCATACTGGAACGGAGTAGGTGCCCATTGGGAAAAACAGTGGTTGGATGATTGGAGAATGAGCACAGATGTATACTGGAAAAATTGGGGCGGTAATGAACAGTCAAGCATATCAGGTTCGGAAGCTGAAGTCACCTTGAGTAGAAGGCTTCCCTGGGGGAGGTCGCTCTATGCTTCATATGGGTGGCGCGGTGCCTGGCGGAGTGAAGCCGGCACAGAGTACTGGCTGAGTAAAAGACGCAACAGACATTCTCTTGGACTGTATACCTCCCACCAATGGAGAAGATGGTGTCGAAGCTGGCTCTCAGGAGGATATTCGTATGATTTTCATTATGACCATGGAGGAGTGTATGCCGGCACCGGCATGGAGTATTTAATAAGCGATGCTAATGTTGCTCATCTTGAAGCGTCCTATTCAAAGGATCATGGCACAAGGGATAATCCTGGCGTTTTTCGGTTCATACTTGGTTGGAAACGTTATTTTTAATAAAGGAGAAATAAAATGAAAAAAGCAGGAGTGTTCGTCGTTTTCCTGTTGGTTATCGTTGGATGTAGCACTTTTCATCAGCAGGCGTACGTGGAACCAGGAATAAACTGGAGTGAAAAAACAGTAGCGGTTCTTCCCTTGCAGAATCATTCATTAAGACCCGATGCCGGTATTGTGGTGTCCGAGTATTTATATACCGGTTTTATGCGCACTGGCTGGTTTGATAGTATACTTGAACCCACGTTTTTGCGTAGCGAAATATATCGTTTAGATATCAACCTTGAAAAGATGAATCGCCAGGAATATGCGCTGGAAGTGGCACAGAAACTCGGGGTTGACGGAATATTTTACGGCGTTCTGGCTGAATATGACTATCAGCATAATATACAGGAAGATCCGACTGTGAGTTATACCCTCCATTATCTGGATGTAGAATCTGAAAAAGTAATGATAAGTATCAGTTCTTCACGGGTAGGAAAGGTTCTTTTGGGAAATCGAAACCTTGGACAAGTGGTGCAGGAGATTGTGGAGCGCCAGATTCAGTCTATTGGAGAGAATATTTAAAATGAAGGTGTGAAAGAGATGAAGGCAGTAAAAAATGGCATGCTGGAAAGGCACAAAACTCCCGGGCGTAATATTCTTCTGGAGATATGTGTAGCCCTCGTACTGGTGTTGATTATTGAGTATTTGCTCAGAGAAGGGGGATTTGATCCATTTTTTGTTTCTCCTCATCCCTATTGGATATTTATTCTCCTTTTTGCCGTAAGATATGGCTCGATTGCTGGTTTGGTTTCTGCTATTGCGTTTTCCGCACTGTATATTTTGCAGGGTCAATTCCTTTTTTATAATGGTGATAATATTGCGCAACAGATGCGTATGCTTTTGAAGAATCCTTTATTGTTTGTAGTGGGAGGGCTTGTTATAGGATATTTTGTTGATGAATATCACTATAACATAAAACAGCTTAACAAAACTCTTGCCGACAAAAAGAGAGATCTGCAAGAATTGTTTCAGAAATATGTAAGAGCAAGAGGGGTCAGTGAGAAACTTGAAAACCGTCTGCTTTCTGAAGAGCAAACTGCTCTTTCTCTTTATGAAGCTGCCAAAAAATTAGAACGCCTGGATATTGAGAAGCTGTATGATGGTGTGCTTGAGCTGTTGAAAAAATTTGCAAAAGTGCGTAAAGCCTCTTTCTATGTGCTGGATAATAATGATCTTAAACTTAAGGCATCTTTTGGATGGAAGGATGATAAACCCGCAGAGTTCATTGAAAGAAATGATTTGCTGTTTGAAGAAGTTGTAGAAAAGAAAAAACAGGTTACAGTAAAAAATATTGAATGGATGGAGGCTGAGACCGTTGCTAGTGGCTTCCTCTGTGCCTTTCCGGTTATACTCTCCAAAGATACGATTTTTGGTATGATTAAAATTGAAGAAATGGATTTTATCAACGTCAACTCTACCAGTCTTAAGTTTATTCAAATGATAGTGGAATGGGCCCAGATCAGCATTTATAATGCCATGCAGTATCAAAAACAGAAAGATAAAAATATTGAAGATGAGTTCAGTGGAGCATATACCTTTTCTTATTTTATTGAACGCCTGCGAAAGGAAATTCGGCTTTCACATCGGTATGATCTTCACCTTTCTATTATTCGTCTGCACATTCAGGATTATAAAAACTTTGAGTCCAGATTTCAGCAGATGGCGTTAAACATTATTGGCTTGATTTTTAAAAATATATTGAGGGATGTTGATATTGTAGCACATCTGAAAGAACCGGGGCAATTTGCGATCATGCTTCCCTGTACCCCTGCTGAGAATGCGGGAGTGGTAATTGAGCGCATTGAACAGGAGTTGAAGAATATGTCTGTGAAACCTTACAAAGATGAGGAAGAAATGATGCAAGTTGAGACGGAAGTGTATGATACTAAGCTCTTTCGCTCCAATCCTGAAGACCTGGTGGAGAAGTTCAACTCATGAAATATCGCGATACCCCTTTATTTCTTTTCGTATTGATATTTCTGGCGTTGCTTTTAGAGATATTCTTACTTCGTAATTTTTATCCTTTATGGATGATTATCGGGTTCAGGATAGTGGTGGGGAGTGTGTTTTTTTATTGGTTGCCCCGGGGAGTAAGGCAGAGAGTTTTTGCCCGGCCTTTACTAATATGGATTGCCATCTTCTGGGTATTGGCAGGAATTTTTGCAATACCGGTGTTCATATTTGCTTTTATTTTTTATTTTCGCAGGCAATCCCTGGAATCCAGAGTAGAACAGTTTCAGGAATATATTTTTGAGGATACCTATCTTCAGGATGAACTCCATGATTTATTAGAAGAGATTTTTGATGAAGAAAAAGACCAGGTGGATAGAGAAGACAATATTCAACCCCTGATGGATGTTCTTCTTAGTGATAATATTTCCTGGAAAATGACAATTATCGTGCAATTAAAGAAATACCATAATCCCACTTCAATAATTCTTCTGAGAAAAGCCCTTGAAGACCCTCATCCAGAAGTGAAATTGCTTGCTGCAAATATTCTTTCAAAAATAGATGATTATTTTATCAGCCGCATACAGAAAGCAGAAGCTGTTCTAAGGGATATGGAAGGAGAAGAGCGAAAGAAACCATTGCTGGAGTTAGCAAAATACCTTGACAAGGGTCTCTATATAGATTTGTGGGGTGCCGAAATACGCCAATATTATCTGCACAAAGCACTGGTTGCTTATTATGAGCTTACTTCCCTTGATCCCGGGAATATGGAGCTTATATATTTATTTTGTCGTTTTCTTATCCGTAATGAAATGCTGGAGGAGGCTCTCAGATACCTGGATGAAAATCTTATAAAGGAACCCAATAATCCCCGTTTGCTTGTATGGAAAATGGAGGTCTTTTTTCGGCAAAAAGAATATAAAAAACTTGTTGATTTGTCCGGTAAAATCTCTTTGCAGGACCTTGAATCACCAAAAATAAAATCGGCGGTGATGTGGTGGCAGAGCGCATAAGTGATGTTTGTTTTATTTTAGAAGGCACTTACCCCTATGTAAGGGGAGGAGTATCTCACTGGGTACATCAGATGATTTCATCTTTACCGGATATCTCATTCAGCCTTTTGGTAATATTACCCGGCGAAAATAATAAGGGATATAAATATTCTCTTCCTCCCAATATTATCGATATACAAGAGGTATATCTCGGAGGTGAGGTGATAAAGCCTTCTTTTACCCCCTCTTTAAAAAGAAAGGATTTTCAGCATTTTGCCGATATGTTACAGACAATCAACAATAAGGATCTGGAAAACTTCATACCTGCTGTGCGTTCCATTATTGATAAAAAAGAAAAATTTACTCCTGAAAAAATTATATTTTCATGGAAACTATGGCAATATATGCAAGAAGAATATCACAAATCTTTTGATGGCATATCTTTTATAGACTATTTCTGGACATGGAGATTTATGCATCTGGGAATGATGCGCTTATTGCAGGCATCTATTCCCAGGGCCCGTGTTTATCACACAGTATGCACCGGTTTTGCGGGTTTATTGGGTGCTTTTATTAAAGCTCATACTTTCTCTCCTCTGTTCATTACTGAACATGGAATTTACAGTCGTGAACGACAGGTAGAGATCAGCATGGCAGACTGGATTTATGAGAAAGAGTTCAGAATGCTTTCTGTGAGTCGTGGAGTGGGGGCTTTCCATAAAATGTGGATGGATTTTTTTAGCAGGCTGAGTAATATCTGCTATCAGAGTTGTAATGAAATTATCACCCTTTACCGGGGAAATCAGCGTTATCAATTGGAAGATGGAGCAAATGCGGAGCGCATGAAAATTGTACCCAATGGAATAGAGGTGGATAAAATGGCAGCTTTTATTCGCCAGCATAAGCCTCAACCATTTATTATTGCCTTTATAGGAAGGGTGGTCCCGGTCAAAGATGTTAAAACTTTTATCAGAGCGATACGTCGGGTATGTAATATCGTTCAAGATGTGGAAGCTTACGTTATGGGGGATTATAATCAGGATAAGGAATATTACGATGAATGCCGGGAACTGGTTCGATTACTTGAACTTCAAGATAAGCTGTTTTTTCTTGGCAATGTTGATGTCAGCGACTGGTTATCTAAAATACACCTGGTAGTTTTGACCAGTATCAGTGAGGGACAACCATTAGCAATCCTTGAAGCTAATGCTGCCGGGATACCCGTAGTAGCCACTGATGTGGGTGGCTGCAGAGAACTTCTAAAAGG
>PWGE01000142.1 GCA_003554345.1 Candidatus Sumerlaeota bacterium
AACCAGCGAATGGTTAATATTCCCTGAGGAGTAAAGCTGGGCAGGGGGTCGAAAACCGGTATCTCTGTCTTCCAGATTCGTCATAATATTCCATTCTCTGAGAGGTAAATCTCCATTGAGCAGGTCCCTGTGGTAGAGAAAATAATCAAGATAGTCGTAAAGATAACACCATTTGCCTTTATGTTCGTAACCTTCTATCCTTTTTTCATTTGCCAGAGGGACAATAATGTGACTGACCAGGTCAAAAAAATCGCGGTCCTCTCCTCTTTTTTCGATTTCTTCAAGGAGTACTTCTGTGTCAAAGAGATAAATGCCCAGCGAAACATACCGGGACTTTGGCTCATCAGGTTTTTCTATGAAGTCAGTAATGGTGGAGTCTTGCTTTTTTACATAACCAAAGCGTGGACAGTACCTTTGTTCAGGCATTTCTTTATATGCAAGAGTGATTTGGCTATCGCTTTTCTCGTGCTGGCGCAGCATCTTTTTGAAATCAACATCATATATATGTTCTCCCGGGACAATAAAAACGTGCTTTGGTTGCCGGTCTTTAATAAAGTTGATGTTCTGTAAAATGGCATTGCCGGTTCCGCGGTACCACCTGTGATTATCTTCGTAAGAAATATAGGGCGGTAGTATTTTGGCACATCGCTGGTAACCTTTCATGTCCCAGGAATAGCCGTCTGCTACATGATCTATAAGGGAGGAAGGTAGGAACTGGGTGATAATTCCCACTCGTTCAATATCACTGTCCATCAGGCAGCTTAAACTGAAGTCGATGAGACGGTATACGCCACCAAAAGGTAATGCTGCCTTCGAGCGATTCATTGTAAGAACGGAGAATTGTTCGCGTGTCGGAACTCCACCGGCCAGGACCATTGCAATAGTATCTTCCGTCATCATTTGTGCTCCCTTATATATTCTTTTATACTTACTATTGTATAAACGTTCTGTATGGTTTCAAGGATGGTTTCTAACATCCTCCTTTTTTCTTTCCAGGGCAGGTGGTACCCCCGAAGTTTTTTGAGTTTTTTCTCTTTTACTTTTACAAAGTCTATGAGATGAAAACTGTAACAAAGAAAAGGAAGACGGTTAAAAGCTCTCTGGATAATTTTGCGGTAAATGTCGCCACCTGCTAAAAGGAAACTGCTATGAAGGGGAAGACGAAAAAAGGGTGAGCAGGAAACAGGGATTTCCCATAAATTATCGGTTAGTTTGAAGGGATGATTGGGTTGAAAAAGATTGCTCCCTCTTCCGTAATTGTGAAAACTTCCTGACAAAAGTTTCATCGGCAAAATCAGGGAAGATGGCCAGAGAGAGGAGTCATATAAATAACCGGCTGCTTCCAGGTGTTTGATAAGAGAGGGGTCAAAATAGTACGAGGGAGCCTTAAATCCTACTACACGGGTATTGAAGGTGTCTTCCAGGAGATCTTTGCTTTCCTTTATTTCCCTTTTTTTCTGTTGCTGTGAAAACCGGTGAAAATGGAAGGGGTGAGTCATACTGTGAGAGGCGACTTCTACGGGAAAAGAGGTGTGCTCGAGAAAACTTCTGACCGCAACTCTGTTTCCAGGTTGTGCAATGGTCCTTCCTACCAGAAAAAGAGTGATGGAAACGCTGGTTCCTTCCAGGAAAGTGCCCAGTTTTTCCAGTCCTTCTTTGATTAAATAGTCATTATTTTTGGAGAAAGGAATCTGGTAGCAGTCTGCCAGTTCCTCCAGGGTGTCACAATCTACCTGTAGAACAGCCTTTTTTTTCTTTTCAAAAGACCTGTTCGACTGTTTGTCATTACTGTTGGACTCACTCATGAGGCTCCCTCTGTCAGAACTTCTCATTAGGGTTGAATATACATTGAAAAGGAACTTGATGGAAAAGCCACTTTTATTTGTTCATTATAAAGGAAGTATTTTTACAGTGGAAATTGAAAATGCGGCTTGCGAATGAATCAGGGTGAGCTTTTTCATACGCAGTAAACATGCTTGCCTGTGAACTGCATGTCGATATTGTCCGATTTCATGATATAATGTGACCGGACAGGTGTTTTTAGCTTTAAAAATATTGAGAAAAGGAGAAGTCTGCAGAAATTTATATGTTAACATCCAAACAGCGTGCCTATCTTTCCAGTCTTGCCAATGAAATCAAACCCTTTATGCAAGTTGGGAAAGAAGGGTTACAGGAAGAGGGGCTGGAACACATTCAAACAGCCCTGGAAGCCAATGAGCTTCTCAAGGTGAAAGTCTTTGCTGATGATTCATCAGAGCTGAAAGAAGTGGCTGAGAAGATCTGTGACTATACCGGGGCGGAATGCGTAAGAATTATTGGGAAAACGATTATTATATATAGACCTGCAGAAAAGCCACGTATTGAACTGTCAGATTAGATGGAATTATCTGCCTGCTAATGATTTGCCGGGGAACGATTGCTTCTTCTCTGCGTTCCTTGAGACTTAAACTGACCGTGATGAATTTTCCTGAATAGTGAGAGGAGTAAATAGGATGGCAAAAAACAGTGTACTCTATGCCTTGACGTGTGAAATCAAGAAGATGCGTCGCCTCATCTATCGGCGCCTGTTTATGAGCAGGAAAAAAGAAGAGGACAGCCTGAGACGATTTCATGAAATGTATTATTATTCCGATATTCATGGTGGAAGCACCTATTGGCTGGGTTATTCGACCTTAAAGAATCCCCTTGATTGCTGGGTTTATCAGGAAATATTGTATGATGTTCAGCCGGATCTTATCATCGAGACTGGTACCAATAAGGGAGGAAGTGCCCTTTTTATGGCAACTCTCTGCCAGCTGTTGAAAAAAGGAGAAGTGGTGACGATTGATGTCGAGGAATATAAAAATATGCCTCAACATCCTCTCATTACCCGCTTGATAGGCTCTTCTGTTGCTGATGAAATAGTGCGGCAGGTTCGGGATAAAGTTCAACATGCAGAAACAGTACTGGTTATATTGGATTCCGATCACCGTAAGGAACACGTATTACAGGAACTGGAGGTATATGCCCCTCTGGTGACCCCTGGCAGTTATCTCATAGTAGAGGATACGAATTTGAACGGTCATCCGGTGGTACCTGATTTTGGTCCCGGTCCCTACGAAGCCGTACAGGAGTTTTTGAAAGACAATGATTCCTTTAAAGTTGACCGTGACCGTGAGAAGTTTTTTCTTACCTTCAATCCCGGAGGATTCTTGAAAAAAATCGATGATTATTGACTTCTCAGTGAGGTAAAAGATTGTTTAAGTATGCAGTCGGTCATCAGGAAAAAGATTTCTTCTGCATCGCGGGAAAACTATAAATAATATGAAAACTCCCCGTTTTATGCTATAATATATATGTACTGCAGTGTACGTATTGTTTTTATCTCTGTTTAAAATCTGAAGAGAGGTGCATATGAAACAATATTTAATTCAGCAAGCCACATCTCATCATAAGATAGAGTTGGGTCTGGAAGAATATGGTGCTATAGTAGATATGTCATCTGGACAGGTCTGTGACAGGATTCCGCCCGAACTCCTTGATGAAGTATTAAAAAATTTTGCCGAGGAAGGCTTTCATATAAATGTCGTCGTCAACAGCCTGTGGAGTCACTATGAAAACGAGTGAGAGCAGACATTAATTGAAAAGCTGTTAGTGTCCTGATCCAGCGCTTATCTCAGCAAAAGTGCATACCATATTACCTTTTTATCCTTCAGGAATCTAAAACCTGTAGTGTTAATATTTCAGAAGTTGCTCTATGAGTGGCGAAAATATCAGTTGTTGAATACCAGCTGTTGTTAAAAAACTTCTGATATTAAAAGTGCTCTTCTTTTGCCACAATGGCGTATAAACTATATATACCAGCCTTTGTTTCTATCAGGGTATGCTCTGTTGCATAAACTGTTTGTTCAAGACTGAGTTATAAGGCTGGAGGTTTAAGAATTTAAATTTATAATTTACATGAAAGAAAATAAAATGTAAGGTGAAGAGCAATGAAAAGAAAGACCTTTATACCGGTAATTATTTCTCTTTGTTTTCTTCTGGCAGGTACTGGCTGTGCACTGGTACCTGACGGAGAACAGCAGGAAAGGGCACGTACCCTCCAGCTGAAAGCGATGAATATGCGTCCTCATGTTGAACAGTATGGCGAAGGGGGAGTGGAAGTCTTTGAAACTGCCGTGGAGGCGCTCCATGAAGGATATTTAGAAGGCGAATATTCACTTGTGTCCATAGAAGATTTATGGACACATAGCCTGCAGGAAGGACGGCGTCTGTTTGATGAACCCGACCGCTTATGGGGAGCTACAGGTCCTGAAGAAACGGCGGATATGATAGGTCAGACGACCATTGGTCCCTGGCAGATGACAGTCTGGAATGTCCAGGATCATTTTGGGCCTCGTTACGGCGTGCCGGAAGATGCTTCTCCTGCAGAAGTTGTGGAATGGGCTGAAGAAAGACCAGATGTTCAGGCCCGCATGATTGCCGACTATATACAAAATGCCTATTCTATCTATGGTAAGCGCAGTCCCTATGCTATCCAGTCTTATTTCTGGCTCGAACCCTTTGTCAAAGGTGAGATCGGTCAAAGTGATGAATGGTGGGATAGTCCTGTAGCAAGACCCCCTGAAGGAAAAACGTATGAGGACCTTACTCCTGAAATGCTAGCTGATACTGGCTTTTACGCCAGGCAGATAGTATGCGGACATCCTCATCAGCCCCGTGGATTGTTGTTCTGGTTGGCTGTGACAGGGGATATTGAGGCAATCGATGATCTTCTGGAAACCTGGTATACTGAACCCCACCGCGAATGGGTTGAAAAAGACATGCCTCTGGGAGCGACAGGTAAAGCGGTAGCTACTGATAAACGTGCCGGTATGGAAATTGAGAAGGAAGATCTGCAGTTTATTGATGAAGATGAAGCCTTGATTCGCAACCTGCTGGAGAGAAGAATAGAAATGTTTTACCAGGAACGATAAAACCGGGAAAAACTACGAGCTTTTCCCGGTTTTTATTTGTCTTAGCGTCTTATTTTGCCGTTTAAAATTGTAACGATGCAATC
>PWGE01000083.1 GCA_003554345.1 Candidatus Sumerlaeota bacterium
AAGAGTAGTGGTTTTTTTCTCTCTTTGATAGAACACACTCATTGTCGCTTATCCCTTACCACGTTCAGGACCAGTCCAGCCAGAATAAGACCGGTAACCAGCACCGGTATATAGAGTATACGGCGCCTGGTAACAGCATCCCAGCTCATTGTTTTAATCCGGTATGTTCCAGGCATATGGTCTATTGCCTTAATCTGGGGAGCAAAATACCGAATCATAGACTGTACCAAATCGTGGTTGTTTTTCTCAAATATCATTCGATTTGTCATCCAGTCACTATCTGCAAAAACCAATGCCCGGTTCATTTCCTCTTCTATTGCATACGCAGGATATAAAGGTCCTTCAATATCATTATCGGGGTCAAAACCAACTTCTCCTTCCCGCAGTTTATCCATATCACGCTGGAGCCAGGTGTTTTCCCCGGTTTGAAAAAGAGGTATACGTTCTGCTGTATGTTCTCTCGTTTCCATAAAAGCAGACGTCTGACGTAACAATATCTCTCCATGTTCCCGAAAATGTAATTGAAAAAAGGGATGGATAATATCAGTGATCTCGCTTTTAAGGGGATCCCGGTCAAGAAAAGCATCCATCGGTGCATGCTGTATCACAATACCCTCCACCATCTGCAAACCCCATTTCTGTTCTACAAACCAGGGCAACATGGTATCACGTGGCGCCTTGAGTTCAGGATCCATGGAGAGAATTAAATTGCCACCGTGTCTCCAGTACATTTCAAGATATTCCAGATCCGCTGAATCGATATCCTGCATGGGAGATACCAGCATTGCCAGAAAATAAGAGTCATCAAGGAGATCCTCAAAAGTAATCTCCTCTACTACAAAACCGTTATTTTCCAGAACCGTTCGAAAAGCCTGAAGGGTAAATTGAGGATGCTCTTCTTCACTAAGCGGCATCTCTTCATAACCCGTTAAGTACCCCACCTTCAATTCTTCCTGGTTGCAAAAGAGATAAAATTGACGTAAAAAATGTTCCCTGTCCATACCGGTAATTACTTTGTGGCGATCACCTTCAACAAGAAGAAAGGAATCTTCCTGCATGGGTCCGCGAAAATCCTCCACGTGGTCGGCTATATCTGCAGGGCGTCCATGCTTCAAAGTAATACGAGGATTTAACCTGGCCAGCTCATCAAGAAAGTTCCGAAAATTCTGCTCCTGGGGAGAACGACCGGCCAAAAGGGAAAAGATGGTTAATTCCCGGGGATATTCTTCGATAAACTCCTCCAGAGCAGGAGTAAAAGAATACATCTTTTCTTCGGTAAGGTCCAGATTGATGGGAAAATAAATCATGAAAAAGACGTACACCATGACACCTATGGCTAAGAGGAGTATTACCTGGAATTTAAAATGACGTTGAATTTTTCTTTTCATAGTTGCTGTTTTCTCAGAGATTTTAAAGCAGCAAAATTTATCACAACAATAAGACAGCCAAAATAAATGACATCACCTATTCTAAATAACCCTTCCAGCGCTTTTTCTAAGCGGTAACTAAAAGAGAGCTCCTGAAAAAAAGCCGGCAAAATGCCACCTTGATTTTCAAGGGGAACGTGTATCAACCAGAAGAAAATCAAAATCACATAGGTCATAACCAGCCCTTTTAATAGCGAATCCATTCTGTAAAAACTATACGTGCTCAGCCCTAAAATCAGTATTAAAAAAACAGAAACAAGAAGATATGTGAAACCAAAGTAAGAAAAATTGAGCGGCTCTTCAATGACACTTTGAACAGTGGCATACTGAAGCCCAACCGAACTTCCCAGAAAGAGAATCACCAGAAAAACCTGTAGCAGCACCTTACCCACAAGGTACTGGTTATCACTGATTTTATAACTGTTAAAATATTTGCGCCACTGTTGCTTCTTTTCTTCCGAAAGTAAGCTCAAAAAAAGATAAGGAAGAAAAATAAGTAACAGAAAAAAATTAAAGGAGAGTATTTCCTGAATAAGGGAAGTATCGGCGTTGAACTGCCAGTAATTTTGTATGGTTATCCGGGTTTCGCCCCTTTGAGCGCTTCTCATGGCAAACTCATAGCTCATCCAGGCAAAATAATACCAGGATAAAACACTGAACAGAAAAAACGTCACCATAAGATTTTTAGAAGACCACAGTTCTGCAAGGTCCTTACGTAAGAGAATCAGTGTTTTTTTCATCATCATTTTTTTTCATTTTGTTCTGTAAACTGGTCAATCCACTGTCAATTTTTTCAACAGTGAGACCTATCGACTCAAATTCTTTCACCACATCCGCTACTGGCTGGGGAGTACGCAAACGGAGAGTGCAATAACCGGAAGAGATCTTTTTGTGCGATACCACTTCGCAGGTTAACTGGTCTATACGTTCCATCTCCCCACTTACTTCCACCACGTATTCGCGCACCCTGGAATATAACGACTCTTTCTGACCTGAAAAAGTAATCTGACCATTGCTGATTATCAAAAAATAATCGGCACTTTGCAGGGATTCTTCCAGAGAATGAGAGCTGATTATCACCAGACAATCATCACGCACCCTGTCTAAAAAGTGAAAAAAACGCTCTCTTTGTGACGGATCCAGTCCATTTGTCGGCTCATCCAGAATCACTATTCTTTTATCCCCCAGAAAAGCCTGCATAATTCCTATTCTCTGACGATATCCTTTACTCAGTTTTTTTATTGGTTTCTTTTTGACAGGATCCAGGTTAAAACAATCATAAAGTGGCAGGAGGGAAGAGTAAGGGACCTGTAACAGAGAAGTTAAGTGTTTGAAATACCTTTCCGGTGAGTAATGGCGTGGAGGATTATATTCTTCCGGTAAATAACCAAATTCAAGATCGGTTAATTGTTCTTCTAAAAAATCCTTCCCTTCCCATTGCACTTCGCCCCGGTCGGGATATTTATTACCGGTTATGATTTCAATGAGCGTGGTTTTTCCTGATCCATTATTACCCAGTAAAGCCACCACCCCTTTTTCAGGAGCCTGAAAGTTTACTCCATTCAGGGCTTTATAATTTCTGTAATAGTACGAGAGATCTTTTACTTCAAACATTATTGTTTTTCGAAATTAAGTTTTTTAAATGCTGAGGGGAAATATCCGAACGAAAGGTATCCGTTGCAATATCACCACGGGAGTCTGAGAATGATGCTCCCACAAAAGGTTCTTTGCCACAATTATAAAGACAATGATTCACCGTAGCGGGGACAATTGCACAGGAAGGTTCCTCATATTCAAAGATATGACTCTCAATAATTTTCCCTGCTGCCGGATCAAAGGTGGCTAACAATGCCTTTCCCCTGAAAGATAAAATGTACTCATTACGACCACTGTGCCGGTGATTTCCCCGCATACATTCTGGTTCAATGGTATAAACATGAAAATGATACGGGGTAATCCCCTCTAATTCTGACGCTTCAAACGGAGAAAAAAGATAGCCGCGTGGATCTTTATGAAGAGAAAAAGAAAAGGATTGGATACTTTTCATCACTATTTATGACAGACATTTTACCAGATTAATCCCGTTTTTCCATAGCAATAACCGTTTTTTTCAATATCAGGGGTATAAAAACAGATTTTCTTTCCTCTATCACAGATACTCATTCAAACATCTGTTTCTGCAGAACTCGTGCACCTTTTTTCCCGGAAAACCAGCTTTCAACCACTTTTTTATGGTTTATATATCAAGGCACTAAAAAGACTTTTTCTCTTGCAAAATTCACTTTCCGGCAATTACATTCTCTGAATTTTAGTGCTCGAAATCATCCCTGTGCTTTTATTTATAGTGAATTATGGTTAAATACCTTTTCTTTCTACAGTCAAAATACTACAGACCAGGTTCACCAAAAAGGAAGAGTTAAAGACAATGAGAATTTTACATTGTATAGCACTGGGTGGTAGAGGCGGAACCGGTCACACCGCGTTTCGATTGGTCCAGCTCTTAAACGAGCATGGTCACTATGCCAAAATTGCTCTGTGGGAAAACTCCGTCCTGCACCAACGGGCAAAGGAAAAAAATATTCCCTATACAGGGGATATCAAAATGCGCCCCAAATTCACTCCCATGAGTTTTATCAGCGATGTTATAAAACTCAAACGACTGATCGAAGAAGAAAGTATTGAAATTGTCCATACCTATCGCACACCGGACTACTGGCGAGCAGCCGTTGCCATTCAGTTATGTCGTAAACGCCCCAAATTAGTACGCTCCCGGACTATTGTGGTACCCATTCACGCCCATATATTCAATCGCTGGCTCCACAACCGGGCAACTGACCTGGTACTGGCAAAAGCCACTCTCATTCGTGACAACTACCAGCGAGCAAAAAAATTTGACATGTCTCGTGTCAAACTCTTTTTAGACGGCGTTGACACACAAACCTATCATCCTGCCAACAAAAGCAACTTTTTGAGAAAAAAATATAATATTGACAAAAATACACTTCTTGTGGGAACTGTTGCCCGACTTTCAAAAATTAAGGGTTTTGACTACCTCTTACCCGCCATCCGTGCTTCCCAATCGTTACCTTTTCATTTTTTCATAATAGGATTTGGTAAGCTTCAGAAAGAGATAGAAGCGTATATCAACAAATATAACCTGAAAAATGTTACCATAATCGGCAAAGTGCCTGATATTGAAAAATATATCGCTTCCCTGGATATTTATCTGCTCACTTCTATTGGCTCGGAAGGTTCAAGCCGAGCCACCCTTGAGGCAATGGCAAGTGGTCTGCCCGTTATAACTACCAATGTTGGGGTTCTTCCAGATATTGTCAGGCATGAAGAAAACGGCTTTCTCATACCCCCGCGTTCTTCCAGAGCTATAGTGCAGGCTCTCAATCAATTCCTTCAAAACAACGCGCTGGTTACCGCTATGGGAAAAAAGTCCCGCCAGATTGTTGAAGAAAATTTCACGGAAAAGCAGGTCATAGAAAGACTGGAAAACATCTATAAGAGTCTGCTTTAAATGAATAAAAACATACTCTATCTGGTAAGTGGAAGGAAATGTACCGGGATAACCGCC
>PWGE01000447.1 GCA_003554345.1 Candidatus Sumerlaeota bacterium
CAGGATATCGATCTTCGGAATAATAATCTGCGAGATGTCTCTCCCCTGCGCTTTATGCCTTCTCTTGAAGGGGAGGGAAGCAGGTTGTATCTTCAGGGTAATGAGGAACTGTGGAATTTCACCTCTCTTCTCCCTCGCTATTTTTACATCGAAACGGTTGACTTTAAAATACTGGATCCTGTTCCTCATACGCTGAAAGAAGGAGACTATGAGTTTAATTACTGGAGTCCCTATGCATCTGCCGGGGAATATCCTGAAAATATGCTTTTTCTTCAATCTGACAGAACGGATCCTCTTTTGGAAGATGAGTTTTCCATGCCCTATTATGTCTATGAGGATCAGTATCATGCCGATGACCAGGATAAGATCGGTTACCCGTACAACTTGACGGGGCGGACAAGAGTCAATGGTCTGTATGGTGATGGGGTTGCGTTTATAAATACCGGCAGGGGGAGAGATTTAGGCGCGGCTGTGCTGGCTCTGGATACAAGCGGAATGGAGAATATCGAGGTAACCTGGGAGGGTGGTACCCTGACACCTAATAGCCGTGTGTACAATATACGCCTTCAATATCGGGTTGGTTTTGATGGTGAATTTCAGGATGTTCCTGATGAAAATAATGAACCGGTAGAATATGAAGGAAGCAGGGATGCCGGTGATTCCCGCGTCGTAGGTCCTTTTCGTCTTCCGGAAGAAGTGGATAAGCAACCTTATGTTCAGATTCGATGGAAATATTATTATACCGGTGAACGCCTGACAGAAGAGCACGGTCGCAGAGATCAGCTTCGGTTGGATGATATTGTGGTTACCGGAGATCGATATACCCGGGCAGAAGGATGGCAACTTTACCAATAAAAGATTGCTGCAAAGGCTCTGCGAAAAAGCTCCTTACAGGTGGTAGGGTCGGAAAGTAAAGGCGAGAAAGCTCTCATGGCGTTTGCCGAAATAAGAACTGCCATCTCCACCTTTATTCATCGGGAATATGAGATGTTGTGTATTGTTTTTTTGTGAGAAAAAATGATACTTACCACCCGTTCTTATGAACCCTCTCTGATTTATAACGGTCGGCAGAACCTTTTTCTTCTGCTGGATACCCGAGAGCAATAAGGGCAAAGGGGATAATCTCTTCAGGAATGTGCAAGAGTTGCCCCAGTCCTTTCATGCGCTCTTCACGCGGATAAACTCCCAGCCATACGCTGCCTAAACCTTTTGCCGTGGCAGCAATGAGAATGTTCTGGGTGGCTGCTGAGCAGTCCTGTACCCAGTACCCTGTATGTTTTTCCAGGCTGGGATCGCCACAGACCAATATGGCAGCAGGACTTTGACGGCACATTTCGGCGTAAGGGTGTACATCCGGCACCCTGTTCAAAAGATCACGGTCATCAATAACGATATAATGCCATGGCTGTTGATTGCCTGCAGAAGGTGCAGCCATCGCGGCCCTTAAAATATATTCCACGTCTTCTTCTGCGACAGGGGTGCTTTTATAGGCGCGGATACTTCTTCTCTGTAAAATAGCCTTCATAAGAACCTCCTCCTTTTCATGGTCTTTCGAAAAACCCTGTATGCTTGATTTCGGTACAATTTATTATAACATTAAAAGCGGGAAAATGCATCTTTTCTCCTTTCCCTGTCTGTTTCTGCCTGGAAAGCAGGCAATTTAAAGTTCTTAACTTGATTTGTAAAGTATAAGAAAAGGGGTTTTTGAAGTAAAAGAGTATGTAGATGATGATATCGGTAAGCAAGACTCACCTTCGCTTGAGCGTTTTATTTCTCATGGGCACCTTTGGTATTATGGGTGGCGGACTGTTGGCTCCGGCTTTGCCTTCCCTTGCCGAACCCTTTGGAGTGAGGGAAGGGGCGGTTGGATTAGTGCTGGGAGTATATACTCTTTCTGCTGCCTTGAGTCTTCCTTTTACAGGTTTAATGATTGATATGCTGGGGCGCCGCAAGGTTGCCCTTGCCTGCCTCGTGATAGACGGCATCTTTGGACTTTTATGTACGATGGCTCCCTCTTTCACCCTTCTGCTGGTGTTTCGTTTTTTTCAGGGTATAGGGATTGCCGCTCTCATTCCGGTGGCGGTGACTGTTATCAGCGACTGGTATTCCGGCAGAGAAAGATTGAAGATCATGGGATATATGAGTGGTACAATCTCTTTTAGTGCTATATTTATTCCGGTAATAGGTGGTTTTCTGGCTGGAATAAACTGGCGCTACCCCTTTATGGTGTACGGGTTTTCCATTTTCCTGGCCGTTCTTTATTTTTTTGTAATTCCGGAAACTGGTGCAAAGGCTGAAGAAGAACTGTATAGAAATAAGGTGGAAAATTATTTCCGGAATTTGAAAAGTACTTTGCGTATCGGAGAAGTGCTGGTCGTTTTCTTACATGCCCTCGTGCTGTACTTTTTGTTGTATACCATGGTAAGTTACCTGCCACTGCTGCTTTCTGAAAGTTACCGTTTGTCTCTTACTATGGGAGGAGTGGCACTTGGTTTTCAGGCTTTTATCAGCTCCCTGATCGCTTCTCAGGCTTCCCGGGTGGATCGAATACTCAGCCACCAGGGGAAAATGATTGGAGGTTATTTCTTTCTTTTTGGAGGGTTTTCCCTTATTCCTTTATGGCAAAATCACTATCAGTTTACTGTGAGTCTCTTGTTTTTAGGCGTGGGAATGGGTATGATTATGCCGGCAATATATCATAGGGCAACGACAGCCGGTCCTAAAGAGCTTGTGGGCTCTATTATAGCTCTTTTTACGACGGTCAAATTTATTGGAATGACCCTGGCTCCTGTCCTTTTACGAACTCCCTATGATGTATATGGACCGGAAGGACCATTTTTTTTCTCCGGTTTACTGGCAATCATATGGTGTGCTGTGGTTTTCTTTACCGGTAAAAGCTCTTCCGATAACAGGTGCTTTATGTAGAAAAGATTATGAAGACTCTCGTTGCTGTGTTTCCCGTGCAGAGCAGCCTTTATCTGTTTGTCTGTGAATGTTTGGTTTCAGGAAATTATTTGATATTAGAATAATTGAAAGAATAATACGTTATAAATGAATGATAAGAAAAACAGGATAGGGTCATTGGCGAATCTCAGTGATAAAGAACTGGTGTCCAGGTATCTGCATGGAGACGAAATAGCTATGAATGTTTTTTATGACCGTTATGAAAAAATGCTGTATTTTTTTATTCTGAAAAAGGTGCGACGCTCTGACCTGGCTGAAGACTTGTTTCAGGAAATATGGATAAAAGTTTTACAGAATCTTCCAAAGGTACATTTTAGCAGCAGTATGAAAAGCTGGCTTTTTCGGATAAGTATGAACCATATCATTGACTATTTTCGCCAGCAGAAAACAAGAGCCCCGGTATATTCACTGGATAGGTCGGTATCACATGATGATGCCGAAAAAAAGAATAGTTTTTATAGTCTGCTGGCTGATCCGGGTACAGAAAATCCAAGAGAAAGTGCTATTGAGAAGGAGAAAGAAAAGATATTTCGCCAGGCACTGGCGGAGCTGTCACCGGAAATACAGGAAGTGGTGCTTTTGCGGGTTGAGCATGAATTTAAATTTAAAGATATTGCCCGTATTACCGATACTCCGCTTAATACTGTGCTCAGTCGTATGAGACAGGCGACTCTAAAAATGAGTGAATATGTCCGTGAAAAAGGAGGGACATCTTTATGAATATCTGCCGTTTTGTTCAAAAATGGCTCTTAAAAGGACAGGATATCTTTTTCTATTCCCTGTTATATAAGTGTCTTAATATGCATATAAGAAATTGCTCCCGGTGTCGTGACTTTAAAGAGAGTTATGATGCATTTTATCGTCTAAAGAAAAAAGATATAGACATAGACGGCGTGTCCCCTTCTGCTGAACTCAGAGAAACATGCCTGCATCATGCCACTCAAAAACAGTATGAGCTTAAAAAAACCTACCGCAGAAGGGTCCGTTCATTCCGGTTTGCCATGGTCTTTCTCATCCTGTTTGTTTTTACCTTGCCCTTTCTGGAGGACCTGATGAGAGAAGAACAGGTGTACTACGCTGAACAGGAAATAGAGGAAACCCTGGACCAACAGTATGATGAGGACTTTACTACAGAATTAACCTATGTCTTTCATTTGATTTCCTACGTTGATGAGGAAGAGGAAATAAGATAAGAGAGATAATAAGGAGGCTAAGATGGTCATTAATAAAAAACGGCTTTTTCTTTCCCTGCTTTTAATAGCAGGTTTGTCCTGCTTCTCATGGACTTTGCCCGCCGACGAATGTGAAGAAAAAGAGAAGAGCCGTGAACGTTTGAAGTACAGTCATTCCCGCCAGATAATTGAAGAAATCATCTCTCACCATCCCTCTTTTAAAGAGATGAGTGAGCGGGTAAACGAACTCAGTAATAAAATAAGAGAACTGGTGCGTGAATACAGGGAAGCAGATGAGGAAGAGCAGGAGAAGCTCAAAGAGGAAATGCTGGAAAAGATGAGAGAACGCTTTGAGAAAAGAAGCGAATTGCATGATTCCATGATTGAGGAGGCAAGGGAACGGTTGGATTACCTTTCGGAAAAACTGGAAAAACGGCTGGAAAATAAGGATGAGATAATTGAGAGGCAGATAGAACGCATTTTAGAAAGACCTGATAGGGAAGAAAGAGAACGATCTTCAGGAAGGAGAGGGGAAGAGGAATAAAAACTTTACCTTTCGATTGTTTAAAGAACTTTTCTCCGCCTGCCATGGATGGTTGGCTCTCCTCTGAAAATAGAACCCTTGAAAAATGTTTTACATCAATGATACGGGGATGAAACCAGGATAAGTCCGGAAAGAATAAGAAACCAGAAAAATTTGCATCGATGAACAGGATGAAGAGGATAAGGACTTCAGATTAAGACTACAAGAAAAGAGTGCTATTTTCATGATTGGTGGCGCTAACTCAAGAGTTAGCGTGAATAACTCCTCTGAAAATAAAACTCTGAAAAGATGTTTTACATCGATGATACGGGGATGAAACCAGGATA
>PWGE01000134.1 GCA_003554345.1 Candidatus Sumerlaeota bacterium
AAGACTCCGCTTGTACCAGCATCCTGGGATCGGCTTTACAAACAACTGGAGGCAGTCAGCCCTTTCGTTGATGTTATCACTGTCTATCAATACCAGGGCCTGATGAGCCAGCCTTACTCATCTGCTCCGGCGGGAAGAAGTGATGCTGTAAACCTTTATCTGGACTATCATAACTGGTTGCAGGAAGCTCATCCCTCACGGGTAAAAGCCAGATATTCTTTTCAAAAAACCTGAGAGCTCCTCTGAAAATAAACTCTACAAAATACAATTTACTTTAATAAAAAAACTTGAACCTCACTATTGACTGCTGCTTCCCTGGGAGCGCCGATCTCCGACTTACAGTCCGCCTATGGCGGTATCGGCATCTTATTCTTATTTTCATGATTGGTGGCGCTGATGTCCGCATCAGCGTGAATAACTCCTCTGAAAATTAAACTACCCGCAGGAGTCAGAATGGGGAAGAACAAAGAATAAGAAATGTATCACGCAAAGCTCGCCAAGCCCTCAAAGTAATACCTTATAAGAAAATATTAAAGAAGTTTGCAAATACGCCAGAGTGAACTTTCAGAAAGACAGAAAATCAGCATCGGAAAACATGATATTATCTTTATTTCGTGTTCTTTCGTGCTTTTCGTGGTTTATTCTTATCTGAAAATAGAACCTTTTTGAGACGCAAAATATTGCGTGGCTACCTCGAGATAATTTAATGTGTCTTTTGCAATAATGGCAATGGTTATAATAGCGGGCTTTCCCGGGAGCGCCGATCTCCGACTTACAGTCCGCCTCTGGCGATCTGAAAGTCCGCCTTTGGCGGAATCGGCATCTTATTCTGAAAGTTCACTCTGGCGGATTCATGATAGGTGGGACAGACTTCTGCGTGGGCATGAGGAACTACCCGCTTATTTTTCTGCCGGTTAAAATTATTTTCCGGCTTTCCCGGGAATATCCATTCCCTTTTACTTTTTCATTATAGTTTCCAGGTATAATATCCACATCACGTTGACCAACTTCCAATCCTGCATAACCCTCTACTCACCTGACGTAACTTTAAGATCCTAAAATATTTCGAAATTATTTTGATATAATTACCTCATGCCAGAAAAAAGGCTCCAAAAAACACTCACTTTTATTGATATCTTTGCAGTAGCAACGGGGGCTATGGTCAGCTCCGGCTTATTTGTATTACCCGGAATTGCTTTTGCTCGTGGCGGTCCTTCCGTCATTATTTCTTACCTGCTGGCGGGCATTCTTTCAGCCATAGGAATGCTCAGTATTACCGAGCTTGTCACAGCCATGCCTAAAGCCGGTGGAGACTATTTTGTTATCAACCGCAGTCTCGGACCAGCCGTTGGCACCATATCAGGTTTAATCAGCTGGTTTTCTCTTTCTTTGAAGGGATCTTTTGCCCTGGTGGGAATGGCTGCTTTTACCCAGCTTATACCCCTTTTAAAGGAATGGGATATTACCATCATTGCTGTTATTCTCTGTCTGGCATTTCTTGCCCTGAATTTCAAAGGGGTTAAGGAAGCTGGAAGGACACAGGTACTGCTGGTCATGGGCTTGCTCATTCTTCTTTTAATATATATCGTGCAAGGACTTCCCAGGATTGAAGCCACAGCCTTAGAACCATTTGCTCCTGAAGGACTGGGTTCTATCTTCTCTACTGCCGGTTTTGTCTTCGTTGCCTATGGGGGGTTGCTCAGTATTGTGAGCGTAGCTGAAGAAGTAAAGAATCCCAGCAGAGATATCCCCCGCGGAATGATTGCCTCCCTGCTTGTGGTCAGCCTCCTCTACTCCCTGGTGGTACTGGTGACAGTCGGAGTAATGGATGCTTCATCATTAAGTGAATCACTGACCCCCATTTCCGATGGAGCCAGTGTTTTCATGGGAAGATGGGGACGTATTCTCCTGAGTATCGGCGCTGTACTGGCTTTTATTTCCACAGCGAATGCGGGAATTATGTCTGCTTCACGTTATCCCTATGCCCTCTCCGTAGATAGCCTCCTTCCTCCCTTTTTAACCAGGATACATCAGAAGTTCCATACTCCTTTCATGGCAATCTTTATGACCGGTATTTTTATGATCGTCTCACTTTTTCTGGAACTGGATGTTCTGGTACAGGCTGCTTCTACCGTCCTCATCCTTATGAATATACTGGTTTGTCTTTCAGTTATTATTATCCGACAAACCAACCTTCAGAATTACCGTCCCACTTTTAAGTCTCCTTTTTATCCGTGGATTCAAATAATTGGTGTTATTGGTTTTATCTATGTTATTTTCAGCATGGGTGCCCTGGCAATACTCATGAGTATAGGTCTGATTATCGTGGGTTTTTGTATTTATTGGTTCTATGGACGTTTAAATTACGACAGGGAATACGCTTTAATGCATTTGCTGGGACCCATGTTACAGAAGGACTTTGCTTCTAACTCCCTGGAAACCGAACTTAAAGAAATAGTCAGGGAAAGAGACCAGGTGATAAAAGACCGCTTTGACCATCTCATAGAAGATGCTGTTATAATAGATATCGATCCCATGTCATTAGAAGAATTCTTTGAATTAGCAGGCACAAAGCTGAGTCATAAAACCAATCTTCCTGCCTCAAAACTATCTCAAGCACTTATTGAGCGCGAAAAGGTGGATCACACCGCCATAAGTCCTCATGTAGCTATTCCCCACGCTATCTTAGAGGAAGAAGGCATCTTTCAAATCATGATTGCACGTTGCAAAGAAGGCATCTATTTCTCTGAAGATTCTCCCTCTGTGACGTGTATTTTTGTCTGTCTCACCAGCAAAGATGAACGTAATTTTTATTTGAGAACCCTTTCCTCTGTCGCTCAAATTGTCAGTCATAAAGATTTCTTTAAACGCTGGGAAGCGGCGCGTAACACAGAAATACTGCGCGATGTACTCCTCTTAGCCCAGCGTCCTCGTGTCTGAAGCCTTTTGCATTAAAGTCTTGCCTCCAATACCACGAACTGAATGAAAAAAAGCAGAAAAGCATAACTTAACTCTATATTTAAATTTGGAAAAACAAAACGTCTGTCAAAGCTGGAAAAACGCTGGAAATATTGAAACAGATGTTTTCCCAGAATTAAAGCAGTACCCACAATAATATAGTCAAAAAGGACACTGGTAATAGGAGCCTGCAGGGGAAAAGGGAACAGAATAAACAAAGCTCCCATCAAAACTATAGCGAGCACATAGATGAATCTTCCCTCCCATTCTTTTTGAAAAGTCACATGAAATTTTAAAAAGCCTGCTACCATTAAGAAGAGCGAAATATAAAGCAAAGAATAGAGAATCAACCCATCCTCAATAAATTGTTCTTTGATAAAAAAGAGGAGTGTTGGAAATAAGCTGCTCACAAACCACATAACACCCAGGGAAAGTATGTATACCAGGGGGGAAGCTTTCAGATGTAAAGGCCTGTCACCGGGTTTAATCGCTTCTCCCAGGTAAAAGAAGAGGGACTTGAAAACAGCATGGATAACCATATATGTCAGAGCTGCTTCATAATGTTGCCCGGAAAGAAGAAGACCCGTAAATCCCATCGAATAGACAGTTGTACCCGCAATGTAGCGAATAATCTTCGTTTCAAAAAAGAGAAAAAGAGAGGAAGTAAAAATAGTGATTATAGAAACCCGGCGCAAGAACAAAAACACCTCATCATAGCCAATAGCCTGGGCTGGTATAAGCACAAAGAACAGCATACCAAGTACGCCGGTAAAAATGTTAAAGGAAGAAAAAAAAGTGGCTAAAGCAGGTTTGGTGGCTGTATGACAGAGTGCCACCGGATAAAAAGGAAAAAACGAACCTTTCATAAGAAAAGCAGTCATGAAAAACAGGAATAAAAAGCGTACATTTACGGCAGGATAGTGCGATATTTCATGAAGATGTGTAATGCTGAAATAAGTCCCTGAAGCCAGGAGTACAATGATTCCTGCCAGGAAGAAAGCAGAACTGATGGAACCAAAAAACATGTATTTTACAGAATAGTAATCTTCATTGTTAATCGAGATTATAAGGTAAGCAGAAATAATCATAAGTTCATAAAAAACATAAAAGTTAAATACATCACCTGTAATAATCAGTCCGCTGGTACCTGAGAGAAAAAAAAGAAAGATAATACGAAGACTTTCTTTATAGATCACCCCTTTTCTAAAGAGATACAAGAATAAAGGCACCATATATGCCGCTAAGAAATAGGTGCGGTAACGGCAAAACACAAAGACAATCGTATACTGCCAGGGAGTCACATCCACTGTATACATCCCCTCATAATCATGAAAAACATACAGAAGCATACCCCCAATCCCCAGCTGAACCACGCTTACAATGGGAATAATATATCCTGAACAGTTTTTTTTCAGGACATACTTACCCAATATGCTAAAAAATACTCCAATAATTGGAATCAAAGGGAAAGCCAAAATAAGATGACGGAGAGAAACCATAATCAGCTTTTCTTATTCTTTTCCTTTAAAAAATCTGAAACAATATATACCCTGGACATTCAACCTTCAATCGATCATAAAAAAATGTCGGAAAAGCATAACCAGTGAACCCGATACTTCAAAAAATATGGCAAGATTTAACAGCCATATAAAAAGATTGGATAAAAGGAGGAAATCAGGCTGCCAGAAATGATATCCCATAAAATAATACCCTGTCAGAAGAAAACCTAAAACCAATGAGAAAAGGAATATTGAGTATCCCAATAGTTCGATCACCTGCAGGCTGTACTCTTGCAAGCAGAGCTTTTTAAACCCCAGTTCAAAAATAACCACAATAGTTCCGAAAATCACCCCTGACTGAAACCCTCCGCCTGGAAAATTCGGTCCATAAGAAAAGAGATAAATGGCAAAAATTATCACGGCAGGAAATAGCTTGCGAATGGTCAGACGAAGAATGAGAGATTCATTTAATTCCACAGATCATTCTCCGGAAGTAGTCTTTTTAATGGCGATAAGATAGACAAGGGTAGC
>PWGE01000224.1 GCA_003554345.1 Candidatus Sumerlaeota bacterium
CGTGAAACACAGATGGAAATTGAGAAATTGGAAAGCCAAATTGAGGAATGCGAAAAAGCACTTGATTATATGCGAAAGCAGGAACGGGAACTTTTGAAATTCAGGGGCAGGATTTGATTGGAGGTGCTTGCTGTTTGAGTGAAGAAAAAGAAATTGCCAAGGAAACTGTTAAGGAAACCATTGCCCAGATGGAGGTTGAATCACCAACCGAATTGAGGAAGGCCACTTGTCCATTTGCCCAAAAAATTCATGAATTGGGTATGGTGAAAGAACAATTGGATAGCATGAAGAGAATGCTTTGGGCAGTTGTCATAATGCTTTGTGGAACCTTAATATCACTCAGCTTCCACAACCCAAGTTTGTTTAATTTTATATGGAGTTGGATTTTCAATGGGTAAAGCAAGAGACACAGCGAGAAAATGGTGGAGAGAAAAAGAGGGGTTTATTGCTCTTTTTTGCTTGGTTTATTGGGCACTTTTGACCACTTATGTGTTATTCCAATTTATTTCAGGCCAAGCTGACCAGATGCTGCTGGACTTCTACAGGAGCTTTATACAGTTGCCTTTGATTCCAATGGGTGGCATATACGGGGTCAAGGCAGTGCAAGATTTCAGGGGTAAAAAGAACTATGACGAAAGGGTGTAAACCATGGAAATTGTGGAAAAAAGCTATGATTTTAGAAGGGCATTAACACCAAGGAAAAGAACAGATTTTTTGGTTTTTCACCATGTTGGGCAAATGCCTTCTGAGACAGTAAACGGGGATGTTGTCCACAGGTGGCACAGAAACAGGCAGACATCAAGCGGAACTTACTGGAATGGCATTGGTTACAATGCTCTAATTTTGGAAGATGGAACCATTGAAGAAGGTAGGCCATTTGACATGCAGGGAGCACACACACCTGGGGTCAATTCCGTTTCCTTTGGTGTTTTGGTGGTTGGTAATTTTGATGAAGGGCCACCAAAGGAAATACAGGTGAAGAAGGCCATTGAATTTGGCAGGTATGTAGTTGAGGAACTTTACCCTGGCATAAAAAGAATTGGAGGCCACGGTGATTTTGCCAGCAGTGCTTGCCCAGGTGAACATTTTCCCCTGCAGGAAATTAAGAACAATATCAGGAAGGAGGAAGAAAAAGTGACAGAGCAGAACCTTAGTTGGCAGCAGGAACAGGTGATTAACCAAATAGAAAAGTTGGCAGATTTGGGGTATTTAAACGACCCAGACATGCACAAAGAGGCTGCCAAAGATGTGAATGATGGCAGGAAGGTAAGAGATTATGTATTAATTAGCCTTATTGCAAGGCTGGCAGAAAGGATTGAAGAGCTATGTTAGAACTTTTTCTGGAAGAGGTTGTTCTCCAGGTGGCAGCAGTTGTTGTTACAGGTGCAGTTATTCTTATAGCGGTTGGAATCAACAGGTTCAACAAAGTTATTGGCAATTGGCTTGGCATTGACATTGCTGAGTGGGAAGTTTACCATGTGGCAAAGGCTTTGTTGAAGCGGAAGGGCGACCACGATGAATTGTTCACAGAGATTCTCCAGGAGGTATCATACAGGTTAGAAGAAAATTGGGGCATCAAAATTGGAAAAGATGACCTGTATGATTTGATTGCCAATACCCTGGAGGACTTGAAGAAGGAAGAAGGTTAAAGCCTTCTTCCTTTTTTTACCTTTTAGCACCTTATAAAACGGTCAAGTAAGGTGCTAAACCTTATTTTAAGGTGACTTCTTTTTCCTGAAAAGGAAATTTATAGGCAAAATTCTTCCTGTTTTTGCCTTTTTTATGAAAAGGAAGAAATTTACTATATGGCAACAATGCAGGTTTGCTGGAATTTTCCGCATCCCCACCCAGAATCATATAGGGGGTCTCCCAGATTTTTATTTTTATATGAGAGACCCCAAAGTGATTTTTTCACGGGATGCGGAAGTGCAAAATTTTATTGAAAATTTTTACAAAAAAATCACAAAAAGGGGTTGCGAAAAATCGGAATATAAGAGATAATATAATTAACAACAGCAACAGCAACCCCGAGCCAACAAAAAACTTCAAAAAAAAAATCAAAAAAAATCACAAAAAGGGGTTGCGAAAAATCGGAAAGTAAGGCATAATAGAGAATAGACAGAGGGACAACAGAATCAAGAGCAGCTCACCTGCCTGCGGAGCCGAGCGAAGGGAACCCACAAGGCCAAAGGGTGAAGCTGAAGGAAGAAGAAAGAAAGACCAAGCCGAAACCCCACCAAGTGGGGTCAGCAAGGAAAAGGGCAGCCTTGCTCTGATGATGGCAGCCCAAACAAACAATAAGGAGGAAACAAAAATGAAAAAGAACACAGGCTTCAACATTGACAGGAAGGTTGGAATCGAAATAGAATTTCATCTGGGTGGCAGATACACCATGGAACAGGCACAGAGAAAAGTGAGAGACGCAATCAGGGCCAAGGGCATTGACTGTGAAATTGAAGGTTATAACCACAGAACCAGAGACCACTGGAAAATAGTTTACGATGCAAGTGTCAGGCACGAAAGCCTGGAGCTTGTCAGCCCACCACTCAAAGGTGCAATGCTCTTCAACGAATTGCACAAAGTTACAGAAGCACTGGAAGAGGTTGGAGCAAAGGTTGACAAGAGCTGTGGCCTTCACATTCACCACGATTTCAACGATGCCACACTGGACACTTTCAAAAACCTCTATGGCATCTTTGCAAGATACGAAGATGCCATTGACGAACTGGTTGCACCAAGCAGAAGGGGAATGCACAACCGCTTCTGCGAAAGCCCCAGAATCAACCTGCAGCAGCTTGAGCAAGCAGACAGCATCAGAGAAATCACTGATAGCATCTACAGCGACCGTTACATCAAGCTGAATGCACAAAGCTACCGCAGACACGGCACAATCGAATTCAGGAACCACCAGGGCACAGTTGAATACGAAAAGATTGCCAATTGGATTATCTTCACCCAAATGATGGTGGAGAGAGCTTTTGAAGGCAAAGTCAAGCTGAACAAAAAAGCCACCGATTGGTTCAACCTGAAGAAAGTTATCAGGGCATACGGTTGGATGGGAGCAGACGAACTGCAGCAGAGAGCAATCAGCTTCCTGAACAAAAGACGCAACCACTTCAAGAAGCAGCAAAGAGCAGCATAAGGCGAAACCCCACCACTCCAGGTGGGGTCAGCAGGGGATGGCTTCCCTGCTCTGATGAGCCAAGCCAAAAATAAGGAGGTAAGCAAAATGGCAGAGAAAAGGTATTATTTGGGAATAGAGGCAAGGAAAATGAAGCCCACCAAGAAGCACAGGCCTGCAATCTGGGAGTGCATCCTTGGCACGGTTTACGCAATGAATCCAGAAGGCCACGAAAAATACTTTGACTATGATTATGAAGCAGCCAAAGAATTTGCAGGGTTGACAGAAGATTTGAGAATCTGGAAGAATCCAGGTGGGGTAAGATACGGGAAAGACGTAACCATTCGCAAAGGAAAATTGGTGCTTTGGGCACTCAAAAAGGAGGCTGAATAACATGAAATGCCATAAATGCAATCTTGAATTTGAACTGAAGGGCAGAGGGGAATTTGTTCTGGTGGATGATGAAGGTGCTTGCCTTCTCATCCACTGCCCAAACTGCAGCCAGGGCCACAAAATCATATATTCCATGGTTGCAATAAAGGAGGTTGAATAACATGTCAGCAGGCACGGTTTACTTGATTTGCTTCAAGGAAAAGCTGCACCATGCGAAGCACTACATAGGGTTCTGCGAAGAAGGGAACCTTGAAGCCAGAATAGAAAGACACAGGGCAGGAAATGGTTCCAAACTTATGGCAGCAGTCACCCAGGCAGGCATTGCTTGGGAAGTTGCCAGGGTTTGGGAAGACGTGGACAGAAACTTTGAAAGACAGCTTAAAAACAGCAAAAATGGCCCCAGGCTTTGTCCGTTTTGCAATGATAAGCTCAAAAAGAAGGGAGGTGAATAAGCATGGCAGAAGAAGTAAAGCTGATATTTGAGAAGGAAAAGGAAACCAAAAACACCTTCAGGTATGCGGAAAAGGAAAGAGAAGATGGCCCGATTTTGGTGGGGAACATTTACCTGCAGAAGTTTGTTGCCAAGAACCTTGGTGAAAAGATTGAGGTGACATTCAAAAAAGCATAAGGAGAGGCGAAACTGGGGGCCAAGGCTCCCAGTCTTTCCCAGGTGGCTTCTGGGGAACTGATGAGCCAAGCCGAAAGGAGGAACAAAAATGAATGCACACATCAAATACTTGGAAACCTTTTATGGCAAAATTGTTGCCAAGTATCAGAAGGAAGCCAAGGATGAAAGAGGGTTGTGGAAGGATGACAGAGGGTTGGTGGTGAACATTTACCACATGTTGCTGGAGGCATATAGGGAACTGGAGACGGTTGAATCTTCTTCAATAAAGGTTGCTTTTGACAAATATGCTGAAGATAGGCAAAAGGAAATGGATGAAATAATAAGGAGGTTTGAGAAAAATGATTAAAATCATTTGTGAAGACAATGCCAGATTTGAAGCGGAGACTTATGAAGAGTTGGTGCAGGCCATGAAGTTGGACATGTGGCTTCCACCCAAAACAAGCGAAGAATACATGAACGGGGTTGCCAAAAGGTGCGAAATTTGGGATGGAACCAGGATTGAATATGGCAATGCGGAAGAATTTATTGGAGAGCTGCAAAGGGTTGGGGTCATTAAAATGCTGATTGTGGAATAAAAAAAAATCAAAAAATCACAAAATTTTAACAAAAAGGGGTTGCGAAAAATCGGAATATAAGAGATAATATAATTAACAACAGCAGAGAGAGCAGCACCACCGCCACCAGAGGCAAACGAAGCGACCTGAGATGGCCAAGGGTGGGAGCTGAAGGAAACCAAAAGGAGCAAGCGAAACTGGGGCCAAACAGCCCCAGTCTCCAGGGGTTGGGTTCCCTGGACTGATGAGCAAACCCAAAACAAAAAGGAGGTAA
>PWGE01000226.1 GCA_003554345.1 Candidatus Sumerlaeota bacterium
CTACCTGGCGTCTGAAGGGTGTGGCCCCAGTGAAGTCTGCCTTTGGCGGATGTTTTGCACCTTCTATCCCCTATGGTCTGTAAAGTGTGATACCATTGGGGTCCGCCGCCGACAGAGGCATGGTACTCTTAACCACCTGTGGTCTGCCGAAGAGGGCTCTTATAAAGTCTCCGTGCGGCGGAAGCCTCGCACTCTTATTCTCAAAAATGTCTGGCTAATAATTGAAGTCTCCCTCCGATTGAGGGTACGCGCAATTATATACAATCCTTGCGACAATATCAGAAAAAGATACAGTAATACGCATTGCCATCATTGGTGATTTGAGTTCGAAAGTATTCAATTTCCATACGCAGAAAGTATAATGAATATCAAGCCGGTGGTTATTCATGATGTACTCATTGAGGAACAAATATAACTGAAGAAAAGCAGTGTTTCCTCTTTGCTCCTGATAAAAAGGAAATGATATTCCTGATCAGAGCACTGGAAAACTATACGAGCCTTTTTTATGTAGCAACAGACAATGATAGATTTTTTCCTGTACCATGCTGAGATCATTATAACCTCTGTTTCTGTAGTCATCGCTCTTGTTTTAATTATAGCCGTTCTGGTGAGCTGTTATTACCTGTATACCCCTATGGCAGACTTTATCAAGAAACACGGCGGTCAAAAAATCCAGGATAAGATGTCCATGACGTTTCATAAAATAATGCGGAAATTGCTTCAAGAGAAAAGAAGAAGGGACCATTTAAAAGCAAAATACCACCAGAAAGCAAAGGAGAATAAAAATATTAGCAGCCAGTTTGACGCCCAGGACATTTTTCACGAAAATGTAAACAATGAGATAAAAAGCAGGATGCATAATCCTGACTCGTATGACCATATCAGAACAGTCTGTAGCGATAAAGGCGACCATATTATCGTATCCACACGCTTTCGAGGAAAAAAGGCGTCGGGAAAAGTCGTGTTAAATACTGTTCAGGCAAAGGTCGATCTTGAGGGAAATGTCCTTAAAATTATTTCCTGGAAATCATAAAAAAGAAAGCGTTCATTCTTTCGGTTTTATCTCCTATTCTGATGCCTGAATGGTCAGGGTGTTGTTATTTTCAGAGGAGTTCATCACGCCAGCGCGAGGCTGGTGCCACCATGGAAGAAAATAAGTGGACTTACATGGACAATATGGACAGAACTACAATAAGACCAAACGGACAACTCAGTCATATCTTTTTTCTCAGAAAAAAAAAGATTTTTCAGCTGACTTGTGACTGCCAGAAGCAATAAAAAAGGGTCCCTCTTTGATAGTTCCAGAAAACCACACAAAGAGGAACCCTTCTCACACATAACGTGGTGAATTTATACTACAATCTGATTTTCACATTAAGTGACCAATTTCTACATCTTAATAATAGAGATTCCAATCATCTATTCTTGTCTCTTCGCTTATTTCAATTTTATTTTCGTCAGAAAGAGGAGACGCATTGGCAGGATTCTCAGAACAGCGAGCCTGCACTCTTACGTTATATTCACCCTCATCACTCCAGGAATGTTCTTTTTCGGGAGTTTCACTCCACTCAGAAAAACTCTCACGAGAGAGGTTTTCAACATCGTCCCATTCAAAGCGGTATTCAACATTGTTACCACAGGCACAACTTGTTTCCTCTGCAGAAAAAGGATAAGACTCATCAATAACAGGAGAGTCCTCTTCAAATACCACGACAGTGGATTCTACAATGCAGCTTCCAGAAAACTTAATGGAATCAATTTTTTCACCCCACACTTGAAATACAAATCGATATTCCTCTTCTTCATCAAGTTCTCCGAGCTCATATCGATATCTTTTTTCAGTAACGACAGGAAGAACAATCTCATCTGCTTCTATCCTGGTATCTGCAATAAAGGTATTGTTGTCTTGTTCTACCTCTCCCCATTCTACGTCATATCCGCTATTAGGAAATATAATGGTTACCTGAACCCAGGCATTATGCTCCCTGACAATTGCTTTTAATTCCACACGATCCGGATCCAGATCCTTAACAGGTATCCATTCCTCACTTTCATCAGCATTATCATCAAAACTGGCGGCTTGTTCTACTTCCTCAGCAAAGGCAAATCCCATTGCTAAGGAAACAGCGATAATTGCAATGAAAAGACCTCTTGTTAAAGCTTTTGGTTTTAGCATGAATGCTCACCACCTTTAACTTAATTTTTGACTCCTCTGAAAATAAAAACTTTTTGAGACGCAAAATATTGCGTCTCTACCCCGAGGTAATTTGACGTTTCTTTCACAATGTTTGTCTTGGTCTTTTTTGCGAGCTTTTTTTGACTTCGCGTGCTTGTCAGGATTCTGTGTATTTTTTGACTTCCTGAAAGTTCACTCTGGCGGATTTGCGGCTTTGCGCGCTCCTTTGCGTGATACATTCTTTTTCTGGATTTTTTTTATTTTCATCATTGATGGCGCCAGCCTCGCGCTGGCGTGAGGAACTACTCTAATAATAATTATAATATAAAAATCGACATCTTCAAAGTTATATTTTATGAAATATCAATAAACCGTTTCTTATTAAAGCAACCACAACAAAGACCAGGTTCCTGCCTTTTTACTTTTATACATTTCTCACCCTTCACCAGGGTTTTTTAAGGAAGATATTCCCGTCGCTTTTCGGTACGTACAGACTGACCAGAAGAATGTTTCAATATAAGAAAGTGTGAGGAAAAAGGAAAGGCCTGATTCCTACAGATCATTTAAAATGATGGGTGATATATTCCACTAATTTCGGACCTTCAAGTTTTTCAGTAGCGGGATTAATCCTCACATAAAAGTCCCTTCCCTTAAGATAACAGGGAGATTTTGATGGCTTACAGGTTACATAAAGAACCGTTCTGGAGTCAACCTGGATCACGTGGTAATCAATAAAAGGATAAAACTCCTCCCCTATGTTGCCTTTGAGTTTATTTTTCCAGTGCAACAGGAACTTATCAAGACTTTTATGAAATTTTTCTATTTCTTCATCTATGCCGGGGATTTGACCATCATCAGATACCCCGATGAGAAGAGTGCCTCCGTCGGTATTAAGAAAAGCAGCAACATTTTTTAATGCCTGTTCTTCCATATACCTCTCTTTGGTCTGTTTTCTCACGTCCAGACTGAATGTCTGCTTGAATTCTACGTATTTTGTCTCGCCTTCACGTACCAGACTTCGTACCCTATCGGCATCGGTAAGGGTACCGATAACATCAAGCATCGTATTGAGCTGTTTGAGGAGTGACCCTGAAATAGTAGGATTTAAAGCTATTTCTGAATCAAATTTATCAATGGCTTTTTTTAATTCCTGCAGTTTATTCTGAGTCTGAACAATTGTTTTCTGTTCTTCCAGCGAGGGAAGAGCTATGGCTACCTCTTCAACATCTTTCTTATTTAAGTGAGGCCGAATAGTGAGCGATATCTGGAAGTCTATAATAAGCCGCCCTATTGCCGTTCTGAAGAAAGAAGCTACATACTCATTAAAAACAGACTCTTTCAGAACAACCTGAAAATAGTTCTGGTGCAAGAACTTGGTGTCTTCCAGGCGATGGACCACCCTGTTTCTTCCGATTTTAGGAATATAGACAGCGTTTTTGCGTTCCCGTAATTTTTCCCGGGGATCCGGTGAGTTGATTTCAAGAGCCAGTTCTTTTAACCGGTGTATTTCATACGTTTTATACTGGGTTTCCAAACGCTCAATCTGTTCCAGGATTTTCATAGAGGGAAAACCTGAATAATCACCAGAGGGAATATATCGTCCCTTTTTTATTTCGCCCCTGTCTTTGCCGGAAAAATAGTTGCGCACCACCTGTCGAGCCTGGTCTTTATCTGTTAATTCGGCTAAAAATATGCTGTCAGTTTTTACCGTAGAAAGGATGACTATTACCGGCGAAAATATATCTTTCTGCTGGAGAGATTTATGGGGCATGTTAATGTAGCCATTGACATAATAACCCTTTTCATTGAGAGCTTTCTCAAATTCTGTTCCTTCGGAAGTGCTGAACCCGTAGTTTTCAATGGTGAACATGGCGACTCCCTTTTTTTCGAGAAAACCAACCGCTTTCAGAATGAAGAGCCAGTTTTCAGGTACCGATAGAGTGTGTTTCCCTTTCTTCCATTCAACAGGAGGCATGTCATAAGGAAAATCTCCCATAATAAAGTCATAACGTCTGGCCTGATCTATCTCCTGAAGGGCATGCATTTGTACTATGTGAGCGTTTTCAGGCGGAGAAAACAGGGAAGAATGAGAACTCTCAATGTACAGAAATGAAGCCGGAGATAATTTCTTTTTCCACTCATCTGTAAACGCTTTTAATACAGGTTTATTCTTACTATTTGGCATTAACTTTAACCTTTCGGGCACTGCTTCTGTTCTTCAGGAGAAAGCAGGCAAAGCCTGATAAGAAGAGGTTTCCCCACTGTCACTTTTTGCATTATACAATATAGACCGAATATTGCCAAAACAATGTTTATTTTGGCTGCACTTTCACTGTCCATTAACATTTTCTGGCGGATATCTTTGACTGATGAGTCATGTCAGTAGAAATTTATACGATGCCAAATGTATTACATGTTTCGCTATAGCCGATGAGTGGAAGATCCACCCTGACGGAATCGGGGGTGCCGAGGGTTATTCACATCGACGAAGAAGTGGGCGTCACCAATGATAAAACCTCCAGAGTGAACTTTCAGAATAAGAAAAAAAACAGAAAAAGAGAGTATCACGCAAAGGAGCTCGCAAAGTCGCAAATCCGCCAGAGTGAACTTTCAGGATAAATATGACTAATAGGACCAATAGGAGATATAGGATCACGGAATCAGACAGACTCTAATAGTTTTATTTTCAGAGGAGTTCTTCACGCTGATGCGGACATCAGCGCCACCAAGCATGAAAATAAGAATTAGAAGCCGGTATCACCATAGACGGACTTTCAGAATAAGAACAA
>PWGE01000282.1 GCA_003554345.1 Candidatus Sumerlaeota bacterium
CCCCTTTCTGAGTCAAAGGAAGGGGCTTTGCCTGAAATGTAGAACTCGAAGATACTTTATCAGGCACGCTTCCTCGAACAGCGTGCAGGCTTTTCAGGTGATGAGACTTTTTGAACTTTTCTCAGGAGAGCCTGGTTTCCTGTTGCCCGGGTTTTCTCTTCCTTGTTCTTTGAGAGAACAACTGAAACTTATACATGAAGTTCTTTTCTTTTCACCCAGAAAGAGTCCTCCGGTTTTAAAACCAGAACATCAATGGGGCCGCCTACCGTTTTGGGGCGGGGTTGAAATCTTATGGAATCAATGGTGGTCCGCACGGCATATACTGCAAAATCGATGGCATCCTGTAAGGTGAAAAATTGCCATGGTACCTGGTAAGTTGGTTGTTGAATAAAGTTTCCCTGCCTGTCTTTTAAATAGGTGGGCTGAAGTAAGCGAGCCAGAATATCTCCTTCACCTGCCCATGAGGCTCCCGGTTTGGAATTTTTATTCAAAGGTTTTACCAGATTTTTTTTAACCAGAACATGCCAGACCTCCTGGTTTAACTGATTTCCTTCCCTGGAGTAACCGGCCACATGAAAACCACAATCCGGTGTCCGGGAAAATTTCGAGAAAAAATTGAGAATGTTATCGGCAACTTCCTTGATAGAGGTTCTGGCCGATTGACAATGCTGGTTGATAAAATTTTCGACATATCCGCTGATAGGGGAGCCATCAATGTCTGCTGCACCAAAAGCAGAAATGCCGATATTATGAGGGGTGCGAAATGTTTTATAATTGGAATCAGATTGACTGACTGCGACATGCACCGGAGATTGGGGATCCTTTTTTTTGATGTTGAGCGTTAAACGACTATCGCTGGCCATGACAATACCTTCCCGTACATACAGGGTGATAACAAATGACATGAAAAGACCTCCTCAGGTAATTTTATGAATTATAGCAAAAAAGAGGTGAATAGAAAAAAAGAAAAATCAGGAGCCGGAGTGACCGAAACCACCGCTTCCCCGTTTAGTCGAGGTAAGGGTGTCTACTTCTTCAAGTTTGATAGCGGGAAGTTTCTGGAAGATGAGCTGGGCTATACGCTGGTCAGGCGTAATACGGAGCGTATTGTGACCTCGGTTGCTACCCAGCACTTTAATTTCTCCGCGGTAATCCGCATCAATTGTGCCTGGTGCGTTAGGTATCAAAAAATTCTGTTTCAGAACCATTCCGCTGCGTGGTCTGACTTGTGCCTCATAACCGGGAGGTATTTCCAGAGCTATGCCGGTTGGGATGAGAATGGTTTGGGAAGGTTCAATAAACATATCTTCGTTTAAGCAGGCAAAAAGGTCAAAACCAGCACTATCAACTGTAGCTCTACGGGGAAGAATGGCTCCCTCACTGAGCCGGTGAACCTTGATGGTGATCATTATTTATTTATTCTTGTCACTTATAGCAGCTTTTCTGCTGAGCTTAATCCGGTTTTGATTGTCGATTCCGATGACCTTCACTTCCATGCTATCGCCCAACTTGCATATTTCTTCAGGCGATTTCACATGGCGAAAATCCATTTCAGATATGTGGACGAGACCGGATTTGCCCCCGCGGATTTCAACAAAAACTCCGTATTTTTCCATTCTCACTACTTTCCCGGTATAGACTTGTCCCACCTCAACCTGAAAAGTGAGATCTTCAATTTGTTCTACAGCCTGTGCTACGGATTCCTTGTTTTCTCCGTAAATGTATACAGAACCGTCATCCTGAATATCTATTGTAGCACCTGTTTCTTCGATTATCTTTCGAATGATCTTTCCTCCGGGACCAATAACATCGCCGATCTTTTGCGGGTTGATAGTCAATACCTTGATCATAGGAGCATACTCGGAAATAGAATGCCGTGGCCTATCGAGAGTTTGTTCCATTTTATCCAGGATATGTTTTCTGCCTTTATTTGCCTGGTGCAGAGCTTTTTCCATAATTTCAAGAGGAAGGCCCTTTATTTTTATATCCATCTGGATAGCGGTAATACCGTTTTCAGTACCGGCTATTTTGAAATCCATGTCGCCGAGATGATCTTCCAGCCCCTGAATATCAGAAAGGATAAAATAATCGTCTCCTTCTTTTATAAGGCCCATAGCAATTCCTGCTACTGGTGAGGATATCGGCACTCCTCCATCCATTAAAGCCAGGCAACCACTGCATACGGAAGCCATAGAAGAGGAACCATTGCTTTCAAGGATTTCGGAAACAATTCGAATGGTATAAGGAAACTTGTCCATGTCCGGCAGAATGGGGTCCAGGGCATTTTCTGCCAGGTTCCCATGACCGATTTCACGGCGACCGGGTCCCCTGGGAAAACTGACCTCTCCCACGGAAAAAGAGGGAAAGTTATAATGAAGCATAAAACGCTTTGTTCCCTCCCCTTCTAATTCATCAGTTCGCTGGGCATCAGAACTTGCCCCCAGAGTAAGAGTGGCAAGAGCCTGAGTCTGGCCCCTGGTAAAGACGGATGAACCGTGAGCACGTGGAAGCAAGCCAACTTCACAGGAAATAGGCCGTATTTCGTCAAACTTTCTGCCGTCCGGGCGGATATGGTTTTTGGCGATATAATTACGAACAACCTCTTTTTCAACTTCCTGAAAGTAATTTTTTATTCTGCCCTCCTGCTCAGGATAGTTTTCTTCCAGCGTTTCCTGAAGGTTTTCTAAAATACCGTTTATTTTTCTGGAATATTCCATTTTATCAGCAATGCCCTGGCAGTTGAGTATTTCAGGGACTGCCTGTTCGCGAATTTTGTCAAAGAGTTCTTTGTCAGGCTCTTCTTTTTTATAATCCATTTCAGGACGGGTAATACCTTCTGCAAAATCTTTCTGGATGGCTATGATGTTGCGTATTTCCTTATGACCTTCTTCTAATGCCTGAAGTACCAGTTCTTCGGATGCTTCTTTTCCTGTTCCCTCTACCATTGTTATTTCCGTTTCCGTGCCGGCGAGGATAATTTCAAGGATGCTTTCTTCCGTAACTTCCAGTGAGGGATTGATGATAAAACGGGAACCATCGTGGCAGATACGAACTGCTCCGATTGGACCCTGAAAGGGTACATCTGAAATCATCAGTGCCAGGGAAGAAGCGTTTAAAGCAAGAATATCACAGGAGGTTTCTGTTTCGTAAGAAAGAACATTAGGATAAACCTGGGTTTCCCGTCGGTAATCATCGGGAAAAAGTGGTCGAATAGGACGGTCAATTAAACGGGAGGTGAGGGTTTCAGGTGTGGATGGTCTGCCTTCTCTCTTGAAAAAACCTCCGGGAATTTTACCGGCGGCATAGGATTTTTCTCTGTAATCTACAAAAAGAGGTAAAAAATCAATATCCTCTTTTTCTTCGTCTGATGCCACTACAGCTACCAGGACAGTAGTATCTCCATATTGCATGAAGACAGCACTATTTGCCTGTCGGGCAAGTTTTCCGGTTTCGATGAATAGTTCTTTTTCTACCCAGGTACCATTAAAATGCTTGTGCATATATTTTTTCTCCTTTAATATAAGACAGGGATATATTTCTTGCTCACATTATTTTTAATAACGTAAGCCTAACGCCTTGATAAGTCGGCGATAAGAATCGAGATTTTCCGTTTGCAGGTAATTTAATAACCGGCGCCTTTTCCCGATCAGTTTAAAAAGCCCGCGACGCGTTGTAAAATCGTGCGGGTGCTTTCTGAGATGTTCGGTGAGGTTTTGAATGCGCTCTGTCATGATGGCTATCTGCACCTCACTGGAACCGGTATCTTTTTCATTCAGTTGAAATTGCCTGACCAGTTCTTTTTTTCTTTCACTGCTAATTGACATATGACTCTCCTTTTGAATATAATCGCCTTGTTCCAGATAAACGAACGGCATACCGTAAATCGAGAACAAGGTTCAATTCTGACTATTATATTATAAAAGAATTTGATTGCAATGTTATTGTCAGACGAATGGCATGAGAAAAAAACTCCCTGGCTCATAGTTGATTGCAAAGATTAAAAAAAAGTCTATAATATTTTCCACGAACTTTATTAAAAGGAGGGAATCTATGAAAAGGGCTATTATGCTGGTAGCAGTGTTGAGCTTTTTGCTCATTTTTTCTGGTTGTGCCATGTACGCTAATCATAATTATGGTCTGAGTATGCACAGGGATATTGAAATTAGAAGCGGTACTGCCATGAGTGAGATATTCAGTCGTTTTGGACCGCCTGATCAGATCCATGAAACCGGTGATCACATTTATTATGTATTTACCGGACAGAGTGCCATGACAATAATGGGTGTGGTAAGTCGTGTTCAATCAGAAGCTATGGTGGTGCAGGCTGATAGAGATGGCCGGGTCCAGCAGAGCTACTTTGTCAAGAGTGGTGAAGGCAGCACCTATGCAGGCCCACCCGACCTTTTTATAAAGATTGAGCCGTAAGAGCTGAAGCAAACTTCTGAGTAATAGTGTGGGGGCGGGTTATCGCCCCTCCCACAACTACTGACCATGCTCCGATTTCCAGCATTATCCGGGCTTCTTCAGGTTTGGATATCCTTCCCTCGGCAATGACAGGTGTGGAAAGTCTATTGGCAAGCCTGGCAACAAGCTTGAAATCGGGACCGCTTATTTGAGGTGAGTAAGGGGTATATCCGCTTAAAGTGGTAGCTATAATGTCAAAACCCAGATCATGACAGTACTTTCCTTCTTCTTCTGTAGAAACATCAGCCATGAAACAGAGGTCGGGGTATTGCTCTTTGCCTTTTTTAATAATATCAGAAAGGGTCTGTTTTTGAGGTCGGGGTCTCTTTGTTCCATCTAAGGCAATGATATCAGCTCCTGCTTCCACCAGACTATCGACTTCCTGGAGGGTAGGTGTTATAAATACTTCGCTTTCTTTGTAGATTTTTTTGTAGATTCCAATAACAGGAAGGGATGTAATTTCCCGTATTAAGCTGACATTTTCGGGATAATTGGCA
>PWGE01000396.1 GCA_003554345.1 Candidatus Sumerlaeota bacterium
CGATAGCAGCAGCTTTCTTAATAAGATCCCCTGAAAAATGGTGGGAGAGCGCTTTTACATTCTCCCGCAGATGCGTCAGATTTTTGGTACCCACTAAAACAGAAGATATCCCGGGTTCGTTATATAAATGATGCAAAGCCAGTGCCGGCAAATAATGAGGATCATTCCCAACCAATTTCTGCAAAGCACGGATCTTCTCTTGTTCCTCTGAAGACAGGCTGTCGAAATTATCCAGAGCTTTCGGGGTAAGCTTTCCCATTGCCAGGGGCGTTCGTATCAGCACCCCAATATCCTTCTCCTGGCACATCCGAATAACAGGTAAATCCTCTTGCTGAAGAAGGTTATATGCCAGCTGCATAACATCAAAATGTCCACTTTCCACACAGGCTACTGCCAGATCTCCCCCGGCAGAAGCTCCCAGGTAAGAAACCTCTCCCTCTGCCCTGGCATCCAGCATAGCCCTGAGAACGGATCCTTCTTCCCAGGCTTCCCAGGGATTGGGGCCAAAATGTATTTGCATAAGGTCTATTACATCCGTCTTGAGTAAACGTCGGCTGAGCTTTATCGATTCCCTTACCGCCTGATAGGAAAAGTCATAATACGTTTCAGGCTCTCTACTATGTTCGCCACATTTACTTGCTAAAAAAAATTCTGAGCGCCGGTTTGCTAATGATTCGCCTATTCGCTCCTCACTCCGATGATAAGAACGAGCAGTGTCTACGAGATTAATACCCATATCCAGCACGCCATGAAGCACCTCTTTGGCGGTTTTTTCATCAGGTCGCCGCATGTCAGATTCATTTCCTAACCCCCAATCTCTGCCTATTTCCAGGGCTCCATAGCCAATAAAAGAAACCTCTTTATTGGTCCTTCCAAGCCTACGATAAGGTATTTTCATAAAACATACTCCTCATAAAAAAAATTACCAGGTGACAATTGTTGACAATTATCAGAAATAGGTGTTATCCACCTCAAAATAAAACTCTTCATAATATAGTACACGTTGTTAAAAAAACTTTCACTTCCTTAGTGTATTTCTGGTTTCCCGGGGGCACCAACCTCCGTCTGGGGAGACGGCCATGGCTCTTCTGAAAGTAAAACCCTTTTGAGACGCAAAATATTGCTTGGCTACCCTGAAAAAAGAATAAACCACGAAAAATCACGAAAAAACACGAAATAAAGATAATATCCTTCTTTCCGAGAGTCTGCTCTGAAAATAAACTCTTCAAAATATAGCACACGTTGATATAAAAACTTTCACTTCATTGGGGTCTTTCTGATTTCCTGGGAGCGCCGATCTCCGACTTACAGTCCGCCTCTGGCGGAATCGGCATCTTATTCTTATTCTGAAAGTCCGCCTATGGCGGATTCATCATTGGTGGCACCAGCCCTCGCGCTGGCATGAATAACTTCCCTGAAAATGGTTTCTTTTCGAGACTTCTCAGCCTTTTTGGAATAATGTTGTCTTTCTAATCATCAGAGGGATAAATTCTGAAAAGGGGTTTATGAACAACTTCCGGATTTTCGAAGTTTGATCTAATACACCTCTTCCAGCGTAACATGCTGATAGTAATGCAGCAAAATTTCCCGGAATGATTTACCCGCATTTGCCATACCCATGGCACCTGTCTGGCACATACCGACACCGTGGCCTCTACCGGCCCCATACAAAATAAAGTGTTCGGGTCTCTCCTTATCCCCCTCCTTTTCTACCACAAAACAGGCACTTTTTAAGAGGGGAGAAAACACATCCCTGATGTCAAATTCCGGTCCAACGCGTACAGAGCCTTCTTCTCCTGCAAATTCCACTTCAATCAGCCTACCGGATACCCCGCGTTGTAAGGGTTGAATATCAACAACCCGTCCGATATCCTTTAAACGACTTACTTTCCGGGTGAGTTCCATCGCACAAATTTTATACACCCAGCGAAAGTTATCATGTGTCCATCCCGGCATGGAATAAAAGTCAGGATTACAAAAAGAAGGAGGATTATTTTCTATCCATTTCCCTGCTTCTTTTTCACAGGTAAGATCCATCTTATAATCTTCGCCATTTTTACCATCAAATGTCCCTGCATCCCAGTATGATTTTTCATCGGTACGGTCAAACCACACATTCCGAATATCCTCGGTATGCCCCCCACAATGTGCAGAATAATAGGCAGATACAGGTTCACCCTCATATTTCATGATTATTCCCCGGGTCTGACGAACCGCCTTATCTGATTGTTCCGTGCGTCTTTCCCAGTCGGTAAAAACCTGGCTCATATGGGTAGAACAAATATCATGATTTTCGCCGGCGTATTTATCTGTCTCCAGGGCTACCATGGCTTCAGAGCGGGCGGCGACAGTCTGCGCCTGCAATGCCTGTAAAGGTGAGTCCCCACCTAATTCTGCAGGTATGACTCCCAGCAAATATCTCTCCACAGGAAGCGTCAGAATGGTCTCCACAGTATTGTTTTCTGCAGGATAGAATGAAAGATGACCGCCATATTTCCCCTGTTCCTGAATATCACCCTGTTTGCCTGCAGATATCCGAAAAAGCCCATCATTCTCCGGCTTAAAAAGGATTTTCTCACCTTTCACATCTCCCTCAGGAGTGGAGGCAAATACTCTTCCTTTTCCATGATAAGAAACGGTGATTTGAGACTTTTCACCCTTTTTTATCTCTTCTCTTTCACCCCCATTTTTTATTTCCCAGGTATTCTCAGGATGAACGACCACCTCTTTTTCCGCCGGCAACAACTGGACACGAATAAAGGGTTCATCAGTGTGATATGCTGTTTCCTTTCTTGTTTCTTCCAGTCCTGTACACGCTATTAAAAGAAAAAGAAGGGGGAAGACAGAAAAAAGCATGAGGGGTTTTTCAGAAAGCACACTGCTTTTTCTGCAATTGTTACGAGCACCGATGAAGGGTTTATAACACCCTATCATCCATTTTCTTTCCTTTTTTCCATGCATGGTCTTTTACTCCTGTAAAATCTTTATTTTATCAAAACCAAATACAAATTCTCACCATCAGCCAGGATAAAAAAAGTGAATAAGGGAAACCACCGCCAGAATATACATGAGCCAGTGGACCTGAGCATGCCTCCCACTTACCAGTTTCACCACGGGATAAGCAATAAATCCAAAAGCAATACCGTCTGCGATACTATATGCCAGCGGCATAAAAATGATAGTAAGAAAAGCCGGCAGCGCTTCGGAAAAGTCATCAAAATCAATCTCTTTAATCGCACCCATCATAAGTACTCCTACAATTATCAGAGCAGGGGCCGTTGCTTCTGAAGGTATTAAACCAGCCAGGGGAGCCAGAAAAAGAGCCAGGAAAAAAAGTATTCCTACCACAACAGCTGTAAAACCTGTTCTGCCACCGGCAGAGATGCCAGCGGTACTTTCAATATAGGTGGTAACCGTACTGGTTCCTGTTAATGCTCCGCCCATTGTACCAAAAGCATCTGCCAGCATGGCGCGATCCACGCGAGGCAGACACCCTTTCTCATCCAGGAAGCCAGCCCTGGCGCCTGTACCCAGCAATGTACCCATCGTATCAAACACATCAACAAAAACGAAAGAAAAGATCAAAAACATGGGGATTTTCATAACAGCCCTGAAATCCAGTTCCAGCAGAACGGGAGAAAGACTTTCGGGAGCTCCCACCACATCACCCAACGCCTGAGGCGGATCGGTAACACCCAGAAAGCACCCGACGACTGTAGTTAACAGGATCCCCAGTAAAATGGCACCTGTTACCCGTCGAGCTATAAGTATTACCATTATCAACAAGCCAATAAGAGAGAGTAAAGGACTGGCCGAGGTTAAATCACCAAGGGCAACCTGGGTCACCTCATCTTGTACAACAATCCCCCCGTTTTGTAAGCCGATAAAGGCAATAAAAAGACCTATTCCGGCACCTATTGCCCTTTTGAGACTGGCAGGTACGGCAGCATCAATAAAAGAAATGCCCCCGGCAATGGCAAGAATGAAAAAGACTGCGCCCGATATAAACACCGCTGCCAGCGCTGCCTGCCATCCATGATCGGCAGCAACCACATAAGCAAAAAAAGCGTTCAACCCCATACCGCTGGCAAGCGCAAAGGGATAATTCGTCAATAAACCCATTAAAATAGAGGAAATACCCGCAATCAGAGTAGTAGCCGTCATAACCGCACCCAGGTCCATTCCTGCATCACTGAGAATCTGGGGATTGACAAAAATAATATATGCCATCGTCATAAAGGTCGTAATGCCCGCAAGAATTTCTGTTTTATAATTGGTATTATTCTCTTCAAAGCGAAAAAATCTTTTCATAAGTCATCCTCTCTCCTCTTTATTTTTCCATCCCTTACACATTATTTTCTTAAAGCCCTTCATATACTTTTTTTCTCATTCCTTCTCTTTGAAAGATAATAGTATAAAACCAAAAAATGTACAGCCTGGCGAAAAATTAATATTTTTCGAGAAGTACTCCACAGAAAGGGATTTCATCTCAAAGAATACCTGCATACCTCAAAAGGGTAAACATGACTTGACAGATAATGTACAGTGTGTTAAAATGTTAGGCGAGGTTAACAAATTATTTTTACAAGGTGTAATAAACATGTTACTAAAACACAAAATTTATCTTCTCACGTTGCTCATTATTCTGGCAGTAACCGGTATCCATTTTATCAGTTATCAAAGTGAAGAAGAAGCCCTCACCATATACAGCGGGAGGTCAGAAAATCTTATCGGACCGGTTTTTGAACAGTTTTCCCGTGAAAAAGAGATACCCATTCAGGTACGTTACGGTGGTACGGCTGAACTTGCCGCCACCATTCTGGAAGAAGGTCAAAACAGTCCAGCTGACATATTTTTTGCCCAGGATGCCGGGGCACTTGGTGCCCTTGTTCAGCATGACAGACTTCTTAAACTGGATAAGACTCATACAGAAG
>PWGE01000140.1 GCA_003554345.1 Candidatus Sumerlaeota bacterium
CTGGCATTGAGTGATATTCTCACCGGTCGTTCCATAAAAAACGGTATCGAAGTCGTTCTTTTCAACGGAGAGGATTATTATTCTGCCCCCGGGGGAAGTTCTGTATATGGAAAAATCCAGGGACTTCTTTCCCCGTATTCGGCTTGCTGTCAATTGTGACGGCATAGGGATGAAGAATAGTACAAACTGTTTTTCCTGTCACTCCTTTTCAGATAAACCGCATGATACAATACGTTCCCTCGCTTCATATTATCCGGATCTTACAGAAGCCGTTCCCTGGTATCAGGGGGATCATATGCTTTTCGCCATGCAAAAGATCCCTACCCTGGCATGCACTTCATATGGAATCTCTGATATTCTTGAGACCATTATTCACACTTCCAGAGATACCCCGGCTATGATTGATATCTGCCATTTACAAACCTTTACCCGTTTTCTTTCTGACATTTGCGAAATAGAGCTTGCATTATAACCGGCCAACCTGCGAATCCAGGCAAATATTTTGCGCCGAACGCTATTTTATGAGACATGTATTACCTTTGTCTCTTTCTTATCTTTCAAAAAAACGGTTAGCGGAAGTTGAGGCTGTTTTCAATACGAAGTTGTGTTGCTTAGCCTCTATAATATGTCTCCCTTTTCGCCTTATGAACATTCAGAGTCAATACTTTTCAAAGTTGTCCATTAAAATAATTTACTAATAACAAAACAATTTGCCCATTAAAGCCTGAAAAAAGAGGAATGAGCAGGTTATCGTCGACCTTAGAGGTAACAGTTTCAACAAAGGTTGCAGTGAGAGACATTACGAAGACAATAAGCCACATGCCGCCAGAATAAAAGGATATTTCTAAAACAAGGAAGAATACAACAATGCCAATCACAACATTCACAAAAAACTCGGCCAAAACCCCTTCCCATGTCTTATCCCTGAAATGTTTGAGATAGTGCTTTCCAAATGTGCTTCCGATTACCGCTGCGCTTATATCACCAAAGATAGTCATCAAGATAGCTGCCATTGCAATCTCTGTATCAAAAACAGCTAAAACAAGTACAGCGCCGATAAGAAAAAAGATATCTCCGCCCAGTTTGTTTTTTTCCTTATCTCTTCTGACAAACTGCCAGATATTTTTAAGAATTGGAACCTTTTCCCCGACCTTTTTCCCAACTTCAAGTCTCAAATATTCGAATTCCAGGAATACTATTAATATAAAAACAAGAATAATCAGGGCAATTCTTTCACTAAAGATATCGGTTGCCATGAAATAGACAAATAAAACAAGAAGGGAAACGAAGTGAACAAATTTCCTTGCCAGTTCTCTTTTAAAATTCCACTTCATTTTTTTCTCAACCCATTTTTATTGCAAGCAAAGCCAAGAAGTTAAAAATACGATTCTTTCTTATGCATGTTTTTTCATGCATCCAGCTTTCTCTTATATATTTAAGTGTACTAAAATTTTATTTATGTTCTCCTTCTCAACATAATCAAATATATCAAAAGCTCACGATAAATAACCAATTCTTTTTTCTGAAACAGCATAAATAAGATCCCTATCATTTCTGAATTAATTCACTTATAGGGAAGCTCCCGCCAGGAATGACCATCTACACAGCTATCTGTCTCACTCATTAAACAAACTATCTTCCGGAGAAATTGTTACGGCGCCTGGCAGCTCATTTTCTCCCGGAAGAAGTATTATACTGAACGTTTTTAATGTTACCACCAGGGAAACGGAAGGAAAAGCAGCGATAATGCTTATTTTCAACCTGGAGAAAACTATCTATGTCTGGGAGTCTGTACAATACATTGCACCAATAATTTTACAATCAATCCGGGGCTCTATCATTTTGCGCTCATTTTCAAAACAGAATAATACAGTTTTTTTACCGGCTATAAAACACTTCTCCTGCCTCTTTTCCTGCCAGAAGATATATCGATATCAGCTGCCTGTCACTGAGATGTTCAGGTGTGTTTTCCCGTTTTTACTTTCAAAACCATACAATGTACTATTTTACCTGGATTATAAAATCAAAGTCCCGGTGGAAAGCCTGAAGTTTTGTGGTATACAATCAGAAAAGAGTATTTTATTGCAAATAATATATTGTATGATAATGTATTAAATAGCAAAGAACATACCAGGAGGGTGGGGATGAAAAAGACTTTCTGGCTATTTATTTTCTTGCTACTTCCCTTTATTGCTGCAGGAAACGGCAAAGTATGGCCAAGCGAAGGGGTGCCACCTGAAGTCCCCTACCAGCGGGCACTGATCATGCATCATGACAATGAACAGGTCCTGATCCTCCAGACCCGTTTTGATCCGTTTGAAGAGATAACAGAAGAAAGTGAATACTGCTGGGTTGTACCGGTGCCTTCAGAAGCAGAATTTGAGTATCTTAAACCCTGGACCATTGAAAGGCTCTTCCAGAGAGCTGATCGCATGACGTATCCAGACGTACTTCAGGTCAGGGATATTCTTAAGAGGGCTGGTCTGATATTTTTAGCTGCCTGGTTTATTCTTAGTATTGCTATTATTTTTGCCCCCATATTTATTATCAAATTCAATATCAGGTGTTCCCAAAAAAGTAAAACAATACTCGCCATTACAGCTACGCTCGGGATAATAATTCCTGTAACAATAGCTATGACCATATATTTCTTTCTACCAGCAGGTACAAGGGCAACATCTGGACGACGGGGAGTAGAAGTCGTTAGATCACAGTCGGTAGGTCCTTATGATGCCTTTCTTCTCCAGGCAGAAAGCAGCACTGATTTGCACGAATGGCTCACAGATAATGGTTTTGCCTATTATGAGGAAGACGAACCGGTACTGGAAGAATATATCGAAAAGGGTTGGTACTTTGTTTTCACCCGCATAAGGCCCGGAACAGATATTTCTCATGTGAGAACTGCCAGGCACGGTCTCATGGCTCCCATAGTGACGCGTTTTCATTCTGAATATCCGGTCTATCCCCTGGCTCTTACCTCAACGGTAGGCGTAGACACAGAAGTGGTCATCTATCTCCTATCAGATAAAAGAATGAGCCCCGGAGAGAGAATGCCTTTACATACCTTTATGGAGCCTTCATTATTTGCAAAAAACCAGCTTCTTGAAAAGACAAAAGCCACTCAAACTACTTATGAAAAACCAATCGGTGACAATATCCGCTGGGAAGAATCAGAACATATTGAAGGGCGATATTACATCCATCCTTTCGAAGACTGGGAACCTGAGTTTCGTTACCTCTCCAAGTTTAAGGCTACACTGTCGCCAGAGGAAATGAGACAGGACCTAGTTTTTAATCCGGATGAGGACCTGACAGACTACCGGAAAAGGGTTATTCGGTGGTAAAATGACTTTTTTAGGTGCTATCAGACACTTTTTATTAAAAATTTCCCCTTGCATTCTATAGCAATTCTCTCCCTGGAATACCCCATGCCGATTGACATTCAATAAGATGCGGGTAAGGTAATAAAAATCGAAGCTGGATAATACAGTATAGAGAGGATAGGATAATTATGAGTCATTCACTGAAAAACAAGCGGGTTGTTGTCACCGGCTCATCGAGCGGTATAGGTGCTGGTATCACCAAACATCTTGCCAACCTGGGAGCCCGCGTGCTCATTCATTATTGCCATAAAAAGGAAAATGCCCAACAGGTTGCTTCCAAGATCAGGGAAACAGGTACAGAAGCGCTCATTTTCCAGGCTGATCTCAGATCAGCCAGAGCTATAGAGAAGATGTTTCTCTTTATTGATGAGCAATGGGATGGGCTGGATATCCTGGTGAATAATGCCGGTATTGTTTTTAAAGGAAGTGCCCTGGATGCTGATGCAAGATACTGGGACAACACATTGAATCTCAATCTCCGGGCTCCTTACTTAACCAGCCGGGAAGCTGCCAGGAGAATGTTATCACAGGAAAATGGCGGCTCGATCGTCAATATATCCAGTATTTATGGAGAACGATGTCCGGAGTATTTCTCGGCGTATTCCGCTTCAAAAGCCGGCTTAAATGCAATGACAAGGGTTCTGGCTATAGAATGGGGTCCTAAAATCAGGGTAAATGCTGTGTCACCGGGCATAATTCCCGTTGAAAGGACGAAAGACCTCTTTAAAAACGCCTTACCTGAATGGGAGCCTTATCTGCCTTTAAAGAGATTTGGTAAAGTTGAAGATATCGCTTCGTTAGTAGAGTTTCTCTGCAGTGATAAAGCCTCCTGGATTACCGGACATGTGTATAAATGTGACGGCGGCATGCTCCTGAGGGGAAATGCCCCCCAAAGACCAGCGCCTGATCTGCCCGATCCCCCACCTTCCATAAAAGATTAAAAGGTTCCGGGCGTTTTAATTTTAGCTGTTATGCCAATGCAGTGTGAATGGATTTTTCATAATTATCATTGAGATGCTTGTATAATATATTGATCTGATGGGGGGTTGGTGGCCATACAGCATAAAAATGAACTGATAATTATTCTCAGGTTTCAGGAGAGTTATTCATGCTGGCGCAAGGGCTGGCGCCACCAATCATGAAAAATAAAAAAAATCCAGAAAAAGAAAGTATCACGCAAAGGAGCCCGCAAAGTCGCAAATCCTCCAGAGTGAACTTACAGGAAGTCAAAAAATACACAGAATCCGGACAAGCACGCCAGGGCAAAAAAAGCTCGCAAATCCGCCAGAGGCGGACTTTCAGAAAGACCATGACAAAACATTGTGAAAGAAACGTCAAGTTATCTCGATGTAGAGACGCAATATTTTGCGTCTCAAAAGAGTTCTATTTTCAGAGGAGTTATTCACGCTAACTCAAGAGTTAGCGCCACCAATCATGAAAATAGCACTCTTTTCTTGTAGTCTTAATCTGAAATCTTATCCTCTTCATCCTGTACATCGATGCAAA
>PWGE01000344.1 GCA_003554345.1 Candidatus Sumerlaeota bacterium
ACAAAAAAAAGGACTTTTTCTCTGTTAAAAGATCCTATTCGGACAGTCCAGGAACATACTCTGATAATTTTTGTGGTTAAAGGTAATTATTCTATTCAGTATAGTTGACTTTGCGTGATACATTCTTATTCTGGGGTTTGTCATATTTATTCTTAAAGTTCACTCTGGCGGATTCATCATTGGCGGGGCCAGCCCTCGCGCCGGCGTGAATAACTCCTCTGAAACAACTTGCATCACTCAGGAGAAGGTCCCGGAAGACAGCTTGAAAATTGCATTTCCCCCCAATCACAGATCTGTCTGCTTTATCCGTTCAGTCTTATTGTATTTTTGTCCATATTGTCCACATTGTCCATATGAGTCCACCTGTTTTCCTTCATGGTGTCGCCGTAGGTGGCAGAAAAGCGAGCATATAACCCAATAATAATTATCATTCCTGTGATAGCACCTCTAAAATAAACTGCTATAATAAAGCCTTTAAAATGGCTGTTGACAGATAATACAATACACATCGAATGTTATAATTTGCATGGTAAGCTTCATGTAGCATTATGCATTGAAAAATAACATAACAGAGATAATGATGGGAAAAATGTCGGGAACCTCGTCAAACAATAAAGGCAATCAATTCGGTGCTTTCGGCGGTGTTTTTACTCCTTCGATACTGACCATTCTGGGCGTTATAATGTTCCTTCGAACCGGCTATATCGTCGGGCAGGGAGGAGTATTTTTAGCCTTGATAATTCTTGTTCTGGCAGAATTGATTGTTCTTGCCACTGCGTCTTCAATGTCTGCTATTGCCACCAATACCCCAGTATATGGTGGTGGAGCGTACTTTCTTATTTCGCGTTCTATCGGGCCTCAGTTTGGAGGAGCTATAGGTATAATACTGTTTCTTGCCCAGGGATTGTCCGTTCCTTTTTATATTATAGGGTTTTCCCAGTCCGTGGTTCAAAGTTTTCCTGTTATCAAACCTTATCTGGCAATAATAGCATTATTAACCACTTTACTGCTTTTTACTGTCGCCTATTTAAGCGCTCAAGTTGCCATTCGCATTCAGTATGTTGTCATGGCTCTCTTAACGTTGTCTTTGGTGACCATGTTCGGCGGAGCCATACTTCGTTTTGATCCCGCTCTGCTTATGGAAAATTGGTCAGCTCTAACAACTCCTGATTACATTGGTTTTGGTAACATTTTTGCCATATTTTTCCCTGCAGTTACCGGTATTCTGGCAGGTATCAATATGTCTGGCGATCTGAAAGACCCCGGCAGATCGCTTGTTAAAGGAACCTTTGCGGCAATAACAGTGGGAGGTATTATCTATGGTGGACAGATGATTCTCAGCGGTGGCTCTCAAATGCGCACAGATTTGCTGGAGCGTCCTTTTCAAATATATTTAAACCAGGCACTGTTCGGGTTTTCTTTTCTAGTTATGGGAGGGGTTTTTGCGGCTACTCTTTCCAGTGCTCTGGGGTCCTATCTTGGTTCTCCCAGGGTTTTGCAGGCTTTTGCCCGGGATGAGATTATTCCTTTTTTCAAACCTTTTTCCCGTGGTTCCAGTGAGAATGATGAACCGCGGGCAGCAATGCTTCTCACGTTTCTGCTGACACTTATAGTTATTGGATTAGCGACCCGGACGGAAGATATTGGTGCTTTTGACTATGTCGCCCGTATTGTGACAATGTTCTTCCTTTCCACCTATGCCATGATAAATCTGGCAGCCTTTGTGGAATCTTTTGGAAAGAATCCTTCCTTTCGTCCGCGTTTTCGCAAATTTCACTGGTCGATTGCCCTCCTTGGATTGTGCGGTTCTGTTGCCGCCATGTTTATAGTGGATGTCTATGCCGCATTGATAGCGATTTCGCTAATTGCCCTGGGTTACTTTCTGATAAGCCGCAGAGTGTATGAAGCCGCATTTGGTGATGCCAGGAGGGGTTTTTTATTTACACTTATAAAACACAGTTTGCACAGGCTTTACAAAGGAACAGTGCATCCCAAGAATTGGCGTCCGACAATGCTTGTGCTTTCGGGGAATCCAGAGACCAGGGCATCTCTGATGCATTTTGGAATATGGCTGGAAGCGGGCAGAGGACTATTAACTGCTGCAGTAATACTTCCAGGCAGGCTGGCAGAAAGGATTTCTGATCGCAAAAAGACACTTCAGGAAATGGATAATTATTTTAACAACGAGGGGATAAGTGGCTTTTCAGAGGTTTTGGTAACCGAGAAGTTTGATGAAGGACTGCGGACACTTATTCAAGCCCAGTCAATAGGTCCCATAAAACCCAACACTGTTTTGCTGGGATGGCCCATGCAAGAAAAGCGTATAGTGCCTTATGTCCGTCATCTATCTGATATTCATGCGGCAGGCCTTAATATATTGTGTCTCATAGAAAATGCTAAAGTGTCTTTTGCAGGTTCTCTGCGCATAGATATCTGGTGGCGAGGATATAAAAATGGCTCTCTCATGCTGATCCTTGCCTATCTTTTAACCCTTAATTGGGAGTGGAAACGTGTGAAAATTCGGGTTTTGCGCCACGTGAAAAGTAAGCAGGAAGCTAAAAAGGCAGAAGAAAACATTGACTACCTTATTGGGGAATCCCGGGTGAGAGCTGAAAAGAAGGTGATTATATCTGATGAAAGTTTCAAGTCGGTGCTGGATAAACATTCAGAGAATGCCGAGCTGGTTTTGTTCGGTTTTTCAAAACCGGATGAAGAAAAGGCTCATGAATTTTATAAGCAGTTTACAGACCTTACCAAAAACTTCAACAGAGTTTTGCTGGTGAATTCAAATGGTGAGGCAGATTTGCTGGCCTGATAGCTACGAACGTTTTTATCTCAATCTTTTTTAAATACCATAACCGGGCAGAAAACATCCTTTCGTTGCAGCACTGCATACTCTTTCTTTTCACGCTGCATATAATTTTGAAACAGACGACCCTTTTGAGGGTGCTTTTTCATGAGTTCTCTGCAACGACGCCTGATATGCTTTAATTCATTATTATACGACTCTTCAATTTCTTCCGCTTTTTCAGGAAAGATTTCATCGATCATTCTCATCCCGGCTTCCTTGACCTGGCGCAAAAGTTCCTGTTTCTTAACCATCATAGGGTGTGTATAAGAGCTTGAATCTTCGATATATCCATCTGCCAGTATGATCAGTCCGTTTTTTTTCAGGGTTTTTGACACCCTGGCAAGCGTAGAGTAATAATCACCAAATATCGGCCCTGTACTTCCCAGCAGCGCTATATCGAAACAAGACAGGTTTTCAATCATCAGTCGTGCATCACCGGCTTCAAAGGTACAAAGGGTATCAACCCCGCGTTCCTTTGCCAATCTTTGAGCTTCGTCAATAAATTCCTGAATCCCATCAATTCCCAGGCAACTGCACCCGAAGGTGGCTGCCAGTTCAATTGAAACCGCCCCTTTTCCGCACCCGAGGTCCAGGATCCTGATTTCATGGTGCTGAACTGTATGTTTGCGGACTGCTTCTCTCATGATATCCGGAGGTGTCCCAATTTCCTGAAAATCCTGAAGAATATAGGGAATATACGGCAAGATCTGCAGATCTATAACATCCATAGAAGCGGCTATGCTTTCCTGAAGAGTTTTCATTTTGGGCTTCTTATAACTCCTGCAGCAAAAGATATGTTATCCTGCTCATTGTGATGAAGAAGCTTGTTCACTGGTTCTGCTGCTGTGTATTTCCTCCCGTAATAATAACACTACTGACAGGAAATTCTTTTACAGAATCAGTCAGATCGGTCGAATTCCTCTGATCAATCCGATTCCCCTCTTTCTTTAAAGTCCCGGGTTCCTCTGCACTCAGGATAGCCGGTACATCCCAGGAATTTTTTCCCGGCATTCTTCCCCCTGTATGCCTTTCGCAGCACCATTTTGCGATGACATTTTGGGCAAGGCAAATTATCTGCAGCGGGAGCGCCTTTTTTATGGCGGTATTGTATCCTTGCCTGAGCCAGGGATTCGGTATATCCCCCTTCTTCGATAAACAGTTTTTCAAGAGCAGCTATCTGCCGGTCAAGAAGGTAATTCGCCTTGTGTATCGGGCAAATAATGGTATTGGCAACAATGGCGGGATCACTGCTTTCAATCCATGGTTGATAGATGGTTCCTTCTGCGGCTTCTCTCCCGGCGAGATTTCTTACCTTCAAGGCTTCGGGATTGTCTGGTTTCCATTGAACATAGTTATTCTGGCGCAGGAAATCCTCATAATCGAGTACCAGTTCTTCCAAGCTGGCTCTGGCAACCTGGGTCAGTTTCATCTCCATTTTTTTTGAGGTACCCGATACTTTACTGCCTTCGGCAATATTTTGTACGCCCGATCGGGCGGCCTGAACCATTTGATCATGTGTACGGCTTTTTTTATCAATATAACGGTCACAGAAATGGACAGTTACATCGAAGATAAGCCGTGCTATTTTGAAACTTTTAAGGTTCCGGTACCCTCCATGTTTCGGTATCAATGGTTCATCGTTTGTCATTATAACACTCCAATGCCTGAGTCCGTGTCAGTCCGTGTCAGTCCGTGTCCCCCACGACTCTTTCAAAAGCCCGCCCTGCAGCGTCGACAGTTGTGGACACGGAGTCTTCACTATGCGCCGTGGACAAAAAGTTCGTCTCAAAAGCGGAGGGCGACAGGTATATCCCTTCGCTCAACATGGCACGGTAGAACCGGGCGAACATATCTTCATCGGTTTTGTGTGCGTCATTATAATTGGATATATCGCCGGAAGTGAAGAACAAACTGAACATGGAAGCGATTTGGGAAACTTTCACATCAAGTCCGGATTGTTTTGCCGCGTTGACAATGCCGCCGCACAGTTGATCGGCATGCTTTTGGAGGTAATCG
>PWGE01000176.1 GCA_003554345.1 Candidatus Sumerlaeota bacterium
TAGATCGTATTTTCACTTCCTGACCTGTTGGCAACACCACCTGTTCTTCAACAGCAGTTTCCGGCGTTTCTCCCCGGGCAAATGCTTCAGCCAGAACTTCGTTGTCTGAGGTGTGTACAATTCCCAGCCAGGCACAGCGATAGTTCAAGCCTTCCGTCATCTCTGCCGGGGGGCATTCCCATTTACGGCCCCGATTATGATAGTTGGCAGGATGTTGTGAATCTGACTCATCCACTCCCACCTCTTCAGCTTCTTCCCAGTAACTGCCCATGACGTAAATTCCGTATTCATGATTGAAAAGATGTTCACGGTCCAGAGTAAGGGATACGACGGGCAGCGAATATTGCTGACCAATACCATAAGTGTGTGTATTAGTGGTACTATAACTTTCTCTTTCGGGACAGAAAGAGCGTGCACGTATAATGAAAAGTTTGCGGGTCTGGTCGGCAGGTGGACGCCAGAAGGGCGAGACATCAGTAATAAGGGATAGCTCATTGGGTTCTGCTGTTCTGTCATGAACCTGAATAGAGGAGTTATACAGGTAAGTGCTATCGGGATTTTTTTCGGGATGGGGGTCGGAACCATCAAGGGTATAGTATATTTTCTTTCCGGGAGGTGCACTGAGCGTGAGTGAAAAAGCATTGGCGTACCACCCCCCTTCTCTGCTGAAATCCGGCGGATCGGGAGGCTTCTGGTAGTCGGCTCCTTCCGTGTTGGTAAAACCGGGGGTGGTTCCGTGATAGGGAAGATCGGGATTGCCACCGAAAAACTGCCAGTCTTCCCCGCCGTCAGGACTACGACCGTAAGATACGTTTCTTGCCATCTGGAGTGGGGGGACATCATCCAGAACGGTTTCTCCATCAGGGGCCGTCAGCAAGAGAGGTTCTCCGGCACGGCTGATACGAAAATTGGTGTGTAGAGGCTTTGAGGGATCTCTCTGATTACGTCCCGATGCCCAGATAAGAAGATAATCACCGGGGGCTATTTCTGTATCTTCAGGGATTTGCCATTGTGTTTTTTGAGATTCATCATCTGAAAGATAGAACCCTTCCAGTGAAAGAGTGCTGCCTGTCGGATTGTAAAGCTCTATCCAGTCTTCATATTCACCGTAATTATCGGCAATAACGGCTCCGTTGGAAGCCATGAACTCATTGATGACGATTCCTTCCGCTGATTGACCGAAAAGGAGAGGGGGAAAGAAAAAAAAGCAAATGAAGGAGAATAATAAGATGCTCGCATTTTGTAATTTTTCAGTCATATAAAGGGAATAAAATTGGTATAATGTCCACATTGAAACATTACAAATAATCACTTGACTTGTCTAATGGAAAGCATCAAGTATAATAGAAATCCTTTCTTTTTGATTATAGCACATGCAAAGGAGATATTAAATGAAAAAGATTGTTTTGAGTGGAGCCATGATGTTCGTGGCAATTCTTTGCTGGGCAGAGGTTCCTATCACCCTGTATCATGCCCATCCAAATTTTAATTTTACAGAAGAAATGTTTGCCGAACATCTGGACTTTTTAGTGGATAATGACTATCATACTGTAACTCTTGATGAGTTCATGGATTGGCGACTGGAAGGAGAGCCTCTTCCGCTTCGACCGATCGTATTGACCTTTGATGATAATTATCTGGACATGAGGTATATTGTATATCCTTTACTCAAAGAGAGAGACTTGAATGCTGTGAACTTTGCTCATATTATTGCTATAAATCGCCCTGATAATGATGATTTCAGACCGGATTGGCCCGAACTGATCCAATGGGAAGAAGAAGGTGTCCTCTATACGGAATCGCATTCCTGGAATCATGAGCACCTGACAGAGCTTTCTGATGACGATGCCTGGTTTGAGATCAATGATTCGAAAATAGAAATTGAGCAAAACATGATGCCGGGTAAGGAGTGTAAATATCTGGCATATCCCTATGGGGATTATGATCAGCAAATCATTGACAAAACAGAGTCCGCCGGCTATGTGGCTGCTTTTACCACTATTAATGAAAAAGCCCATCGTGACAGTCCCCTTTATGAAATGCCACGAATAGGAACAGATGGGGTCTCTCTTGAAGGTTTTAAAGAGCGCATTGGGTTTTATGACCTACCGGCTGATCCCCCTGCGGAAGGGTGGGCACTGGAAAATGAAGGACCTCATTTCTGGTATGATGACGGCTTTACCAGTGAGAATGGCTATATGTATTGTGAACCGGGAGATGGGAGTGAAGAAGCCGGCTGGAAATTATATCTACCTGAGGAGGGAGAGTACCGCCTCCATGTTCGTTGGCCTGAAGTAAGCCAGGCTGCCAGCGATACACCTTTTGTTATCCGGCACTCTGAAGGGGAAAGCACCCTGGAAATGAACCAACAGCAGCAAAGTGATGATTGGGTGGAACTGGATACCTTTACTTTTGATGCTGAAACAGCTCTGAGTGTGATGGTAAATAATAATGCAGATGGATGGGTTGTAGTGGGTGATTTGTGGATTGAACCGGTGGATCTGACCAGTGTCTGCGATTGGCAGCTTTATCATTATTAATTGCTGATAACTCAAAATATTGCTTTGATTGTGGGGGAATACAAAAATGATTCCCCCGCTTTTTTCTATAGTTAAGTATATTTGGCTTCTTTCCATGCTCCTGTCTTTCTTTTCTTCTGATTAAGATTAACTTAGAATATATTAAACAAGTATCGGCCTCAGAATGTTTTCAGTGCTGGTGATGTGCTTTTTAACCATACCTGAAACAATTCGGGCAGCCTTTTAGAAATAACTTTTTCTTCCCACGTCTCTGACTTCTTTCTTGAGAAGGTTATAAGATTCCTGTAAAAATTTTTAACCAGGCCCCACCATGTTTCATGCAAAATGCAATTTATAAAAATTTTTTATTTTAAAACCTGTTCCTTTTATTCAGCGGAGTGGTTAAAAAGGGAGAAAACAGATGAAAAAAAGAGAAGTGATCTGGCATGGCACTTGCTTTATAGTAATAACCGAGCGAAGATAGCTAACAGTGGAGTGCCCCTTTTTCCCCTTTTCCCGCCTTTGGTGGGAAAAGGGGTTTTTTTCAGGAAGTCGGATAGGAACCAAGGATTTTAACAAGGGTACTTTTTTTCTCCAGTTCTTCCAGTACTGTCTTGATCTTTTTCTCTTTGATATGTCCCTCAAAATCAATGAAGAATATGTATTCCCAGGGTCTTTTCTTACTTGGCCGGGATTCAATCTTTGTGAGGTTGATTTCAAAAATACGAAATACAGAAAGAACTTCGAAAAGAGCTCCCACTTTATCAGCCAGAGCGAGCATAATAGAGGTTTTATTCTTTTCGGAAGGACGAGGAATTTCGTTGCCGATAACGAGAAAACGGGTGATATTGTTGGTGGAGTCCTGGATAGACTCGTGAAGGATGGGCATGTCATATAATTGGGCACTTAATTGACTGCCAATAGCCGCCGCTTTTTTTTCTTTTTTTATACGTAATACTCCTTCAGATGTGGTGGGCACTTCTATAACTTTACAGTGTGGCAGGTTGCTTTTAATCCATAACCGGCACTGGGCAATTGCCTGGGGATGTGAGTAAAGTGCTTCAATATTATCGAGTTGAATCTCAGAAGAAATAAGATGGTGTTTGATATCCAGAAGTATTTCTGCAATAATTTTGAGGTCGAATTCCAGGAACATGTCGAGGGTGTGATTGACCACACCTTCCGTGGAGTTTTCTATGGGAACCACCCCGTAATTCGTCCATTTTTTCTGCACGGCATCGAATACATCCGGTATGGTTTCGTAGGAGATTTGCTGCAGAGCGTGCCCGAATTGATGGATAGCTGCTTGATGGGTGAAACTGCCCGGAGAGCCAAGATAACCTATTTTGACATCTTCTTCCAGGGCGATCGACTCTGAGAATATGGTTAAAAAAATCCTTTTCAAGGTTTCCGGATGAAGTTTTCCTTTGTTGAGGCGTTCTAATCGGCGAAGAATATCAGCCTGCCGGGAAGGGTCAAAATAATTTTTTTCTCCCCGGGATTTTAGCTTTCCAATTTCTTTGACTAAATCCACCCGTTCCTTTAATAATTCCAGGAGCTCATTATCAATTTTGTCGATTCTTTCTCGAATTTTTAGGGTCTCATCCTGCATAATCACACCTTTTTTTGGATTTAGTAAATATTATAATAGAATATATCAGATAAGTAAATAATAAACCAAAAGTCCAGAGTATTTTAGCATTTTAAATGGTCAGTATAAATATTGCATCTATCTAATGTATAATGTATCATTCAAAGAAATGAATCCTTATTTCTTTTTTCAGTGAGGGCCTTTTTTTAGGGGAAAAGCTTGTAAAGGACAGAAAATATAAGGGAACAAGGCAAATGATTCATACCAGGAACAACCCGCCTCTGTTTTGGGGTGCCAGAAAAACTTTCTTTTCTGCTGTGCAGAAAGTCACCTATCCTCTTTTCTTAATAATTGTAACCGCTGTGATGATTTCTTGCACATTATACAGACCTCCTGATGCAGTCGTAAGAGATAAGTCCCGGGCCATTGATCTGTTTTTATACGCTCGTCATACTGATTCTCCTGAGTATTATGAACGGGCTCTTTCGTATGCCACTATACCTGCCGCATATTATGAATTGGGAGAACATGCCCTTCGTCAGGGTCAATGGCGGGTTGCACAGGACTATTATGAAATGGCCTTATACCATGCCGGTCATTATGGGATGGCTGCCAGTCGCCTGGAATATCTTACTTATCTTGAAAAGGAAGGCCGGCTGGAAACAGTCAGTGTGAGACCGGAAAAAGATGAGATTGAAGAAGACCCCTTTATTGTTGAAGATGTTCCCGGGGAAGAAAAAA
>PWGE01000120.1 GCA_003554345.1 Candidatus Sumerlaeota bacterium
ATCATCTCAAGCCGCTACTTGTTGACTTTGCCGAGCATAATCCTCACCTTGATGATGATTGGCAAAAGATTATTGCCAATGCTTACTGGCAGACTTGCTGGGCTACAGGAGCTATTCGTGGTACACGTGGCGATACCGAACCGGTTGTTTTCTTTCCTTTAGGGTGGAGTGAATCAGGTGCTTTTTATAAAGAAGTGAATACCGGAAAGTTTATTACTTCCCGTCGCTTTTTCGAATGCTACGAAGTTATGCAGGCTGTACAGCAGGGGTTGGTCTCCTTTGATCCCCGGGATAAGAAGTTTCTGGTGTCTGATGAGCTATCAAACCGGCAAGAACTCGAGAAAATATTGAATAGAAAGGCCTTTTGTGATCTGTTTATCGGACAGAATACAATGAGAGAAGAACCTTTTCTTCTCAGGCGGGCTGTCCCTGTGATGGGAAGTCATTTGCTCTCCAGTGCGATTTCAGAGCAATTGGGGATGGGGCGAGAGCCACGCCGTCTTCCCTATGCCGGCAGCAATTCGGTCTTTTTTCTGAATTTCCCTGAAGAATACCCTTTCTATTATACAGCAATGAATGCACCGGTAGGTCTATTAGCCAGAGAAAGCAGGATATATCAGCCGGCGCTTTTAAAACGAGGATGCTTATATTATGCCGGCGGAAAACATCACATAGATACTTTCTCTATTATGGATATGGAAATTATTCTGCCTGATAAAACAATCTGGCAATTCCATAAGGAAGAGGAGCCGGGAAAGTTTGTGTTTACTGACACGCAGGGACACCAGAGCATCGTTTACTCTCCTTTCTGGATGGTACACCATCAGAAAACATCTCCTGCAACGTGTACTGAATTTACCATCGTCTCCGACCAGATAGTAGAAATCAATGAAAAAGGAGAAAACCCGGTGCCGCAAAATGGATTTGTAATGTCCTTTCCTGAAGATGTTTCAGGCTGGCGCAACTTTTCTTCCTTTACCATGGAATATCAAGTGTTGAAAGAAGGACGGTATATTGAAATGGAGAGTGCTATTTCATGCGGGCCTGTCCTTTTAAAAGAAGGTCATATGCTTCCGGTCGATTTTTTTAATGAAGACCAACAGCTCAAAGATAAAGCACCCGAAAATTTTCTTCCCTACAAGAAAGAAGGAACATATAACCCTTTAGTTCCTACAAGATTTCCTCATTTTACCACACAGGTGAGGGCTCCTCGTACCTTTCTGGGGGTGGATAAGGAAAATCTCCATCTTATTGTTGTTGATGGACGCAGCACAGAAAAGCATAGTATAGGTATGACCCTTCACGAAGAAGCTTTATTTTTATCAACCATTGGATGTGAAGAAGGTTTGAACCTTGACGGTGGTGGATCTACAGTCTTATGGGCAAAAAAGAGTGAAGGGAATACAGGGGGTGTGGTCAATCTGCCTTCAGATAAGGGCCATCAGGAACGATTGATGCCGATTCCCATAGTTGTGGAGTAAATTATGCTTGGAACTCCCAAGGGTTTTCGTCTCCATATTGGTATTTATGGAAGACGTAACTCCGGCAAATCATCTTTATTGAATGCTTTAACCGGTCAGAACGTTTCTATTGTATCGGAAGAGGAAGGTACCACTACCGATCCTGTCGAAAAACCTATGGAGCTTCAGCCAATAGGTCCGGTATTGTTTATTGACACAGCCGGCCTGGATGATATAGGCAGCCTGGGGAAGTTACGAATTACCAGATCTCGTAAAGTGCTGGAAAAAACAGATCTTGCTATTATTTTGACGGAACGAAATGGCTGGTCAGACTTTGAAGAAACGTTATGGGAAGAAATGCATGCTTTGAAAATACCGGTGATAGTAGTGGTTAATAAAATTGATATTGAACCTCTTTCCCCCGATTTCCAGGATTTTTTGAAGAAAAAAAAGGCATCCTTTATTGGGGTATCTTCATTGACCGGAAAGAATATAACCGACTTAAAAGGGTTGTTGGTGAAGAAGGCATCATCCGATTGTTTAGATTCCCCACCTATAGTGAGTGACCTGGTTCCAGCCGGTCAAACAGCGGTTCTGGTGGTCCCCATTGATCTGGAAGCTCCGAAAGGACGCTTGATTCTACCCCAGGCTCAGACTATCCGGGAACTGCTGGATAATAATTCTGTAGCGTTGATTGGTAAAGAAAGTGAACTGTCTTCTATGCTTGGCCGCCTCAAAGAACCGCCTTCCCTGGTTATCACTGATTCCCAGGCTTTTCGCCAGGTAGCCAGAGAGGTACCTGAAGACATTAAAATGACCTCATTTTCTATTCTTTTTGCCCGTTTAAAGGGTGATTTACAGGAGCTTGTTAAAGGGGCTATCCAATTAGATCGTCTTAAGGAGGAGGACTCTGTTCTTATCTGTGAGGCATGTACTCATCATCCTGTGGAAAATGATATAGGTAAAGAGCAAATTCCACGTTTAATTCGCGAATATCTTGGTTTTAATCCTCGTTTTGAACATTATCAGGGAACAGATTTTCCAGATAATGTGAGCAGGTTTTCTTTGATTGTCCATTGCGGTGCCTGTATGTGGAATAGACGACAAATGCTTTACCGGATACTTAAAGCCAGGGAAGCCGGCGTTCCTATAACAAACTATGGGGTACTTATAGCTTTTACCCTCGGTCTTTTAGAAAGAGCGTTGCTTCCTTTTTCTGAGGATTTTTCTCTCTATAAGAAAAGCCCATAGCATTTAATCATGGTCTATATGCTGTGAATGTGAAAAGAAAATATCAAGCGGGAAGGAACGTGATATGAAAAAAAGAGGCTGTTTAAGTGAGGGAAATAAGCGAATACTCATTATGGCTGTTTGTATTTCCCTGATGATGTTGATGGCTGGTGCACAATTTCCGATCATTTATTACCATGCTCATCCTAATATGGAATTTACTGAAGAGATGTTTACCAGACATATGCATTTTCTGGAAGAAGAAGACTTTACACCTGTAACGATGGATGAGTTCATGGCGTGGAGAGTGGAAAACGCTATTATGCCACTCCGACCTATTGTTATTACCTTTGACGATAATTATATTGATACATACAATATTGCTTATCCAATTCTTAAAGAATTAGACTTTGTCGCAATAAACTTTGTTATAACGAGTTCTGTGGGAAATGTTTCCCCAACGATTGAATATTGTGACTGGGATACTCTGATTAAAATGGAAGAGGAAGGGGTGTTTTATAGTGAATCCCATGCACACACCCATCCCTCTCTTGCAGACTTAAACAGGGAAGAAATAGAAGCGGAAGTGGTTGATTCCCGACAAATTTTAGAAGACCAAAAAAACCGGGATGTTCTTCATATAGCCTATCCTTTTGGAAGTTATGATGAAACCGTTATAGAAGAAGTGGAAAAGGCGGGCTATGCTACCGGTCAGACAACCCGCGAGGACTTTAATTATCAGGATACGCCTCTTTACGAATTAAACCGCTTGTGTATGGATGGTCATATCATAGGCCACACCCTGGAAGCTTTTAAGACTAAACTGCAGTGGCATGACCGTCAGTCGCCTCCTTCCGATGAAGGCTGGATCATTGACAATCAGGATGCAAACTTTTCTGTTATGGAAGGAGAGTGGGATGTGGTAGATAATGCAGAAGGGTGGGAGAGCACGTATATGCAAAGTTCTGATGATGAGGGTAAGGTGCGATGGGCAGCAGAGCTGGATAAAGGAAGATATTATCGACTTTATACCTGGCTTCCCGGTTCTACCGAAAGTGCTACAGGCGGACAATATTCTGTCTATCATAAAGATGGCACGGAAAGTTTTGAAGCCCCGTTGAATCAGGATGTATCTTCGTGGTTTGAGCTGGGAGTATTCTATTTTGATGAAGAATACCCCTTGAAAGTGACTTTAAGCCAACAAGACGGTCAAAACGTTATCGCCGATGCCCTGTGGTTTAAGCCATGTGAGGTAACTTTCGTATCTCAGTGGGAACTTTATTAAAAATAAACCTTCTCAAAAAGGAAAATTTCTTTTACAGGTTTTTGCTCGAAGATGTTTGTTTGAGCCGGTAAAGAATATGATTGAGCAATGATTCTGGATACTGGTTGGTACAAATAGAAGGTGCATCTTGTCAGATATATTCTCTTACCCTGAATAAATGCGATAGTACTCAGATGGTTTTAGAATGATTGCTTTCCAGATGGCGAAAAATGAGCAGGGTTTTATTCTTTGTCCTTTTTTTTCGAAGCTTTTTTTGAGCGGTTTAGTTTTTCCAGCGTATATTTGAGAAGAGAGAGCTCCTGGGTCAGTCTTTTAATCTGGATGCTTTGCCGGGAAATGACAACCGAAAACTGGATGAGGATAAAGAAATACAGAAAAATGAATAGCAGGAAAATGGCTGCCGGAGGATAATCGATTCCTATAAAATGGGCAAAAGTGTCCAGTAAGTCACGATAGACGGACATTAAAAAAAGAGCCAGACCAAAAATCAACCATAAAATAGAATAATTTTCTTTCATCTTTCTAGATCGAACCAGTTCGAAAACGAAAATAATAATAAACAGGCTTCCTATTATTGCCACATATTGAATTCGTTCTATAGGCACTTGAGTGTTGTTCATAATTCTGGTTCTCCATGAAGCCTTATGGGTTTACGAAAGCCATTTATAAGCATCGCTAACATTACTTTAATCATATAATATAGAGACTTAACTCCTCCAATTGAAGAAGCACCATGCTCCCTGGCTTTCATCTTTACCGGTACTTCTTTGATCTTAAAGTTGTTTTTACCTAAAAGAATGACCGCCTCTGGCTCGGGAAAATCCTCTGGATAATGGTAGGCAAGGAACTTTATAGCTTTGTGATTGTA
>PWGE01000019.1 GCA_003554345.1 Candidatus Sumerlaeota bacterium
CCTGCTTCAGAAGTCTATATCGCAGGTGATTTTTCTGACTGGGACACGCATCTCATGGAAAGAAAAGATGACGATGATACACTCTGGCAGTATACTACTGACATGCCTGAAGAATCTTTTGCCTATGCTTTTGCAGTGCCAGAAGAGAATAACGAAAAGAAGCAATGGTATGTCGATCCCGGCAATCCGGAAAAGGTTCCCGGCCCCTATGGGTATGACAGCCTTATCCGACAGGTTGAATTTTCCACCGAATTGCCTTCTCACCTTTCTATAGGCGAAACTCATGAACTCAAAGCGTACTACAACGGAAACAGAGTTGACGCAGAATGGTCCATTAAACCCTCCACTGAGGGCGTTTCGGTGGAAAATGGAGAGTTTTTGGCAAAAGAAGATTACCTTTCCGAACTTGATGGAAAAACCCTGCAACTGACCGCAGAATATGAAGGAAGAAAAACATCACAGGAAGTAACGCTTAAAGAAGAACTTTATAGATATACCATTAATTATTATCGATATGATGAAAATTACACAAACTGGAACCTCTGGATCTGGGTTGATGGCGAAGATGGCGCCGAATACCCTTTTAACAGGGGTAAAGTGGAAGGTTTTCATCAGGCAGAGCATACTTTTGCCAGTCCGGAAATCAATGTCATTCCCCGCCGTGGTCACTGGCAGGACCAGGAAGTTGCCCGTCAGATAAGCGTCGAGGAAGATAATGAGGTCGAGGTCTGGCTCATACAAGATATCGAGGAGGTATACTATTCCATGGAAGAAGCAAAAACCAATCCCAGAATATTTGCCGCCCTTCTGGATGCGAGAGATACTTTAAATGCTGCCCTTTCCCGGCAAGTACAGGAAGAAGAACTGGATACATTTCGCCTCATCGAGAAAGAAGAAGGCACATCTATACCCATTACCGCCACCGCTCATCCGGAAGGTGACGACAGGGTGAAAATACATATAGATGAACCTGATAAAATCGATGTAAGGAAAGTGTACATCTTGGAAAGCGAGGACTTCATTGGCACAGAAGTCACCATGCGCAACGTCCTTGATGATCAAAGGTTCTATCATGAGGATTGGCTGGGATATCGTTACTCCTCTGACGGCACCACTTTTCGGGTATGGGCGCCTACTGCGGAAGAAGTAAAGCTGGCAACATATGAAGAGGTGACTCCCGATGAATATGATCGTCATGGCGATATACCCGATCATACCAATTATGATGAATTATATGATATGGAACGGCTCGAAAACGGAGTCTGGGAAACCACCGTTCGGGAAGATCTTCATGGCAGATATTATATGTTCGAAGTCCACTTTGCCGACGGTACCACCAATTATGCCAAGGATCCCTATGCCAGGGCGGTTGCTCCTAATGGACAACGTTCCGCTGTAGTCGATCTTTCTCTTACCAATCCTGAAAACTGGGAGAATTATGAGAGACCCCGGACTGAAAAATGGACATCTGCTGTTATTTACGAACTTCACGTTCGGGATTTTTCAATGGATAAAGAATCAGGTATTTCTAAAGATAATCGTGGTAAATACCTGGCTTTTACTGAAGAAGGTACCCGGGGACCAGGTGGAGTAAAAACCGGTATCGACCATCTTAAGGAGCTGGGAATAACCCATCTTCATTTGCTCCCTGTATATGACTTTCGCTCCGTCAATGAATTGACGGTTGATGACCCGGACTGTGATGACCCTGTATTTAACTGGGGCTACGATCCCCATAATTATAACGTTCCGGAAGGCTCTTATGCCAGTGACGTATGGGACCCCACTACCCGTATCATAGAGTTTAAGAAAATGGTAAAGTCTCTGCAGGAAGCCGGAATTGAGGTTATTATGGATGTTGTATATAATCACACGTATGAAATAGAAGATGGGCCCTTCGATAGTCTGGTCCCGGGTTATTATTATCGAACAGATGAAAGAGGACGTTTCACCAATGGTTCCGGTTGTGGGAATGAAGTGGCTTCCGAACGTCCCATGGTCAGGAAATATATCATTGATTCTGTTCGATACTGGGCAGAAGAATATAATATCGATGGTTTTCGGTTCGATTTAATGGCATTAATTGATATATCCACCATGGAAAAGCTGGCACAGGTATTGCACGATGAGATCTGCGAACATATGCTGATATATGGTGAACCATGGGCTGCAGCAGAGACCCCTCTACCCGGTGATGAAATGACTCTGAAAGGAGCTCAGCGAGGAAAGAATTTTGCTGTTTTTAATGACCACTTTCGTAATACTATTAAGGGCGGAAGTGACGACCAGAGCAGGGGTTTTGCCACCTGTGAACATGATAACGAAGATCCCCTCATAACCGGCATAATGGGCGCTCTGGATGATTTTGCGGATAAACCCACAGAAACCATAAATTACGTCACCTGTCATGATAATCTCACGCTCTGGGATAAAGTTATTCGAACCCGTCATCAGGAAGAGCAAGAGGGTTTTATCAATATTTATGAAGGACGGCTGACAGGAGAGGATGCAGAAAAGTTTGATTCGATCGAAGAAGCAGTCAAAGAGAACTCCAATCCTTACCATGAACTTCATGATTTAGAAAATCCTGAAGATATTATGAAAAACGAAACTGTTCGACGGGCTAACCTCTGTAACGGCATTGTTCTGACATCGCAGGGAATTCCTTTTCTGCATGCCGGGGTGGAGACGCTGCGTACCAAGTTCGGCGATCACAACAGTTACCGGAGCCCGGATGTCATCAATATGTTGCGCTGGGAACGAAAAGAAAAATTCATGCCCGTCTTTGAATATTACCGGGGTTTGATTGAACTGAGAAGAAATCATCCCGCTTTTCAGATGGACTGTGAAGAGCTCATAGAAGACCACCTGGAATTCGAAGAGGCAGAAGATAAAGTTGTTGCCTATTATATTACAGATAATCCCCTGAATGAACCGTGGGATAATATCCTGGTCATATATAATGCCAATCACCATGACGTGGATTATTCACTACCAGATGACGAAAAGTGGAATATCGTGGTTGATCACAAACAGGCAGGCAGAGAGGTTTTACGTACGGTACAAACCGACGTAAGGGTTCCCCGTTATTCGATGATGGTTTTATATAAGAATAATCACTGAAATATTTGCCCAACTCTACATATATTCTTGACAGAAAAATTTTATACTTCACCTTATTAAAGAGCTTTTAGTATTACCATACTGACATTGAGCAGGTTTTAGGACCAAGGAATACAATAAAGCTCTTTTTATTGCGTTAAAGGAGGTAGAACAAGATCTATATTATGAGATCTGTTCAAAAAAATTCCAGAAAGGTGAAAAGATGAAAACTTTCCCTGTATTCAAACTGTTTTTAATGCTGGCAGTGTTTCTTTCTATGATTTTACTTGCTCTTTCCTGTGATAATGGGGATGAGGTTTTGCCCGAAGCCCAACCCATAACAGAGGAAGAAAGTATAACTGCCGACCCTCCGGACCATGATCGTTTAACAGGTTCTGATTTTGTGCAATTGGGTGAATTGCAATCTTTGAAGGGTGAACTGCTTACCCAATATGGGGAATGGTTTTTAGAGTCTCCGGACAAGATCTATGAACTCCATCTGGGCAATCACGAACATCGCGAGGCTATCAATATTGACCTGCAAGCAGGGAAAAAGGCAGAGGTCAAAGGCTTCCTTTACGAAGACGATATAGCGGTGGTAACCATGACGATTGACAACCAGGATTATGCTTTTCGAACCGAAGAAGGAACACCTCTCTGGGCCGGGTCAGGCTATGGCAGACAGCGCGTAGATGATGATAGCTCAGGAGAAGGAAGAGGAAGACACAGGTAATTACTTCCTGTCATCCTTACTTCTCATCCCGTCTTTTTAACTAACATAATCTCCTGTTAGCCGGGCATGGTATGGCTCCCCTGGTAGAGAAGAATATATCTCCCCTGCTGTGTAACACCGCATTTCTTAGCTTATTGCTCCCGGGTTATAAAATATCAAGACAGACAGGCAGGTCTGCGCTTACCCTATGTCATTGAAACCCAATTCTTATTTTAAATGGATTACTTTGCGGCTCTGCGTGATGTTTTTTTATTCTGAAAACAACACAAGTGAACTGAGATGGACAGTATAGACATAATGGACATGATGGACAGAAATACAGTAAGACAGACAGGACATAGATAACTGACGAATCAAGCATTGCCATTTTTCAGGAGAAATGCTTTTCTTTCGCACCTGGCGTGATTTGACTTCACAAGAGCTGATTTCTGGCGTTCTTTCCTATTCTGATTTCTCACGGTGTTTTTATTTTCAGAGAAATGCCTCACACCAGCTCAAGAGCCGGCGTCACAAATAATGAATCCGCCAAAGGCGGACTTTCAGAATAAAAAAAACAGAAAAAGAAAGTATCACGCAAAGGAGCTCGCTGCAAAGAAGACCAAGAATCAGTCAAGATCGCAAAAGATAAAAAGTACGCAAATCCGCCAGAGTGAACTTTCAGAAGTCAAAAAACACACAGAATCCGGACAAGCACGCCAGGGCAAAAAAGCTCGCAAATCCGCCAGAGGCGGACTTTCAGAAAGACCATGACAAAACATCGTGATAGAAACGTCAAATTATCTCCGGGTAGAGACGCAATATTTTTCGTCTCAAAAAAGTTCTATTTTCAGAGGAGTTATTCACGCCAACTCAGAAGTTAGTGCCACCAATCATGAAAATAAGATGCCGATTCCGCCAGAGGCGGACTGTAAGTCGGGGATCGGCGCTCCCGGGTAGGCAGAAATACACTCATGGAGTACAAGTTTTTTTAGGAACCTGTACCATACTTTGAAGAGTCAATTTTCAGA
>PWGE01000047.1 GCA_003554345.1 Candidatus Sumerlaeota bacterium
AGAAAAGTTCGGAGAAAAGTTCGGAGAAAATTCTGGAGCTAATAAAAATTTCGCCTGATATATCTGCTGAAGAACTGGCTTCGAATATTGGCATTTCATCCCGGGCAGTGGAAAAACAGATAGCAGCACTTAAAAAGAAAGGTCTAATCAACCGCATCGGACCAGCCAGGGGCGGACATTGGAAGGTTCTTGATGATTAGATTTACCGAATAAAAGCTCGAACAGGTTGTAATCCATACACACATCCCGGCAGAAAAACTCTGTTCGTGTCTTTTGTCAAATTCGCAATAATGTGCTATATTGAACGTAGGAGGAAAAATGTGTTGTAGTCACGGTTTGAATGAGTAAAAACCGGTCTTGATGATTGCTGCTTTCAATGGGCAAAGGACAATTATGACGTAAAACCGGCAAATGCGACTTGGATCTCTCATGAAAAAACGAGTTTTAAGCGATGATAGAGGGAACGCTGGTTAAGCTGGCCGGTTAGAAATCGATTTAAAGGATGAAGATTGATTAAGGGTTAAGTCACTGGTTTTTATTGAAACCCTGTAGTAATGGGAAGAATCTGACAGAAAATATGGTGACATAAAAAAGGAAGCCCCTCTTTCAACAGGATAAAAACGGGAGCACAAACCATGAAAAAAAAGAAATACGAGGAAGTCCCTTTTCAGGAAGTAGACGAAAATGGAGAAACCGTCTATAATATTGACGCGGATGCCGCGAATGCCGATTGGATTCGGGCGGCTCGGTTGAAGCGAAAGGCAGAACAGGGAGATGAAGAGGCAGCAAAAGAACTGGAAAAAAGACAGAATACGAAAATGGTGAGGGTTAAAATCAGGCGCGGAGAGATAGAATAAGCACTGTCTCACTTCTCGAACGCTTCAATCAGTGGTGCATTAATCGGTTTTTATCCCGGTAATAAGCCGAAAGTCGCTTATATTAGAAAGATAGGCAATACCAGGGTTGTCTTGAAAAGATATTACAGGGACAAGTTCGGTTGACCTGCAGTAAAGGCATCTTCTATGTCGCTTCCCATGAGCTTACTATTATATCGAGCCTTATGAGTTCATTGTATCTTTGAGGTCGTTGACTTCTTGCAGAACAGCCGGGCAAAAAGAGCTTTGCTGGTAACAATGCTGTGTATTGTAAGGGATAGTCTTAACTCAACGGGGTAAGTATGCTGTATACTCCGGCAACGTCTTTTTTGATGAGACCGTTTATTTCCATATTCATCAGGGCTTCAGAGATGTCCATGAAGTCACAGTCAAGCGTTTGAAGAAGGGTATCTACGGTGTTATTGCCCCGCGTCATTGAATGATAAATCTTTTTTTCCAGTCCGGAAAGGGTGACCTTTTTTTGTTGTGGGGTTTCTTCCCACGTTATATCCCATTCACGCAGAATGTCACGGGCGGAACAGCAAAATACGGCGCCCTGACGGAGCAGTTTATGAGAGCCTTCATACCAGGGAGAATCATAGCGATAGGGGACGACGAAAAGATCACGGTTGTAGTCCATAGCCATAAAAGCGGTTTTCATGGAACCGCTTCGCAGGGCTGCCTGGATGATGAGGGTTCCTTTTGATAGGCCGGCAATGATTCTGTTTCTCTCCAGAAAGTTATTTCTTGTCAGCCTGGTATAGGCGGGATACTCACTGAGAAGGACCCCGTTTTGATCCAGAATCTGCCGGGCAAGTGCCTGGTGTACGGCTGGATAGAAGGTGTTGAAGCCGAAAGCCAGTACGCCGATACAGGGAAGATCGCAGGAGAGCGCTTCTTTATGCGCTGCGGCATCGATACCCAGTGCTAATCCTGAAACAATGGGTTTGTTGGTGTGTCCTGCTATTTGACGGACGAAATTTCGGCAGGCGTCCAGCGAATAGCTCAGGGGCTTGCGTGAACCAATGACCGCCAGGGAGTCAGCCGGGTCAGGTAACATTCCTTTGTAGAAAAGTAAGATAGGGGGAAAGGCAATGGTTTTCAGAAGAGGAGGGTATCCTTCCTGGGAAAAGGTAATGATGGAAATGGAGTTTTTCCGTATAAACTGAAGCTGACGATGGACTTCTGCATAGCAGTTATAGTTCAATATCTGGCGGGCAAGTGATGGCGAGATGGAGGGTACAGCCCTTACAATATCAAGAGGACTTGTTTGAAAAATGCTGGTGGCGTCAGGAAAAGCCTGTATGAGCCGGGCGCGACGTGCTAAACCCAGTCCCGGGATGAAAAGCAGGCGGAGCCATGATTCTGTGTCTGTCAATGGCGGCCTGCTGTTAGTTTAAAAAATTGTGAATGTGGGTGATAAAATTTTCCTGAATAAGCTGATATGCCTGGTACTGGTTGAGCTGTTCACCCCACATGTGGTCGACCGCCAGTAATCCTCCCACAAGAATAACAAGAGCCACTATGACACGGAGAGCGGTGTTGTGGAAAAGTGAAGAGAAAAAGAGGCCAATATTTGCAAGAACCTTTTTTCCTTTAAAGGTCATAGGGTTTATCTGATTGGTTCTTTCTCTTTTCTCTTCCAGTTCTCCAATGACATTATTCAGTAAAAAGTTGACTTCATGCCATTCGATTTCTATTTTTTTGACTTCTGCGGCACTCAACCTGCGCAGATGTTTTAAGGAAATAGTACGTGCAACCAGTGAGAGCATGTTCTGAGCTGTCTGTGGATCTTCCTCTGCCAGTGTGACAAACTCATCATGATACATTGCCAGATTACTCTTGACTTTCATGAATTCTTCTTCTTTTTCAGAAGGAATGGTTTTGTATTTCAGTGATTGGGATATAATATCCAGAAAAAGCTTCCATTCTTCCTGCAACTTGTGCATCATATCAATATCTTGATCTAAAACCGGATCTTTCACGCTCGTTAACCTCCTGCTTTCATTTATATTATGAAATTTGTTCTATCATGCGGATCATGGGGAGAAAGATGGAAACAATGATAAAACCGACGGCTCCTCCCAGGAAAATAATGAGCATTGGCTCAATAAGAGAAGTGATATTTTCAACGGCTATATCTACCTCTTCCTCGTAAAATTCACTGACTTTTGCCAGCATACTTTCCAGGGAACCTGTTCGTTCCCCGATATCAATCATTTTGACAATCATGATGGGGAAATATTCCCTGTCATTGAGGGGGTTGGCAATAGTTTCTCCCTGTTGAATGGAGATACGGGCATTTCGCACTGCTTGTTCGTAAAGAACATTGCCGGTCGTCTCTTCAACAATTTCCATGGCAGAAATGATATTCACTCCACTGCGTAACAGGGTCGATAAAGTGCGGCTGAATTTTGCCAGGGCTACTTTTTTGAGAAGATCGCCAATCTTTGGTATTCTTAATGTTAACTGGTCGAACATGGTCTTCCCTCGACGGGTTTTGAGAAATTTCCTGAGGAAAAATCCTCCAATAATGAGGGCAATAAGAAGAAAAATGCCGTAACTTCGTAAAATATTGCTGAACCCAATGGTTATTCTTGTGATTAATGGTAATTGGGCGTCCATTTCCTCAAACATTTCAACAAATTGAGGAATGACCTGGATTCCCATGAATATAATAAGTGCAAAAGCAAAACAGAGGACGAAACCGGGATAAGTGAGAGCTGAGCGCACTTTTTTCTGAAGGTTGTTCATTTTTTCGAGATATTCAGCAACCTGGGAGAGTACATCGTCCAGCATACCTGATGCTTCACCTGCACGTACCATGCTGACAAGAAATCTGTCAAATACGCGCGGATGCTTTCCCAGTGCGGTTGCAAAGGCTTCTCCGCTTTTAACGTCTTCCATGACACCATCCAGCGCCTTTTTAAGCCGCAGATTTTCAATCTGATCTGTAACTATAGTCAGGCCCTCTATAAGAGGAAGACCGGCTTTTGTAATAGCGGCCAGCTGGCGGGTTAAAAGTACCATGTCCTGAAGTTTGGGACTTCCCTTCTTGAGCTTTTTCTTTGTCTTTACCCTGCTTTCTTTGAGTTGCTTGATGCGATAACCCTGCGCCTGCAGGAGTTGCCTGGCGGCATGGAGACTTTTTGCCTGGATTTTTCCTCTGACAGTTTCTCCCTGCCCTGATAAACCTTGGTATTCATAAGTAGCCATGGTTGTTCCCCTACTTTATATGGTTTTTATTCATCTCCGATGGTTACAGAAAAGACTTCTTCAAGGGTAGTCTGCTGTTTTTTTACTTTTTCCAGACCTGCCTGTCTCAGAGTGACCATTCCGCTTTCTATAGCAATCTTTTTTAAATCTGTGGAGGAAGCTCCCTGTAAGGTGGCACTGCGCAAATTTTCGTTCATTTCCATGATTTCATACAGGGCTACACGTCCCCGATAACCCGTGTCGGTACATTTATCGCAACCTTCTCCTTTTGCAATTTTGACATCCTTCCATTCATCGAGCTTCAGGTTCATGGATTTCAGTATCTCAGGAGAAGGTTTATGAGTGGTTTTGCAATTATCACATACCTTTCTGACAAGTCGCTGAGCAACCACCAGGTTTACTGAGGCGACTATCAAAAAAGGCTCCATTCCCATATTAACCATTCGCGTTACTGTGCTGGGGGCATCGTTTGTATGCAGGGTGGAAAGAACAAGGTGACCGGTAAGGGCTGCTTTGATGCCTATTTCACCGGTTTCAAGGTCCCGTATTTCACCGACCATGATAATATCAGGGTCCTGTCGGAGAAAAGAGCGCAACCCGGCGGCAAAGGTCAGTCCGATGTCCGGTTTGGCCTGGACCTGGTTAATTCCGTGAAGCTGATATTCTACCGGGTCCTCTACGGTCATGATGTTTTTGGCGGGGTCGTTGATGGTCCTCAGTGCGGAATA